>NCFD01000032.1 GCA_002281005.1 Acidocella sp. 35-58-6
CGCTCACCGAAATCAGCTCGAAGGTCAATTCGGTTCTCAATCAGTTGCCCACCGGCACCCAGCAGCCAGTGCTGGTACTGACCGTGGGCCAGACAATTGATGCCATGTATATCGCGTTCCGCAGTTCGGTGCTGCAGCCAAATCAAATAACCGATTATGTGACGCGGGTGGTGCAACCGCAGTTGCAAGCGGTCAACGGCGTGCAAACAGCGGAAATACTGGGCCCGCAAAATTTCGCCATGCGCGTCTGGCTCGACCCCACCAAGCTCGCCGCGTACGGGCTGACAGCATCTGATGTAAATGCGGCATTGGCGAACAACGATTTCATTGCGGCTCTGGGCAACACCAAAGGCCAGATGACGCAAATTACCCTAACCGCTTCTACCGGCTTACATAGTGCGGCTGAATTCGAAAATCTGATTGTCAAACAAGCCAACGGCGCCATCATCCGGCTGAAGGATGTGGCAACAGTTGAATTAGGTGCTGATGACTACGATCAACATGTGACGTTTGATAATAAAAGCGGCGTATTCATCGGCATTCAGGTTGCACCAACAGCAAGTTTATTAAACGTCATTGCCGGCGTTAAAAAAGTTTTGCCAACCATTCAGGCCCAGCTTCCCACTGGCCTCGAGGTCTCCGTCCCGTACGATTCCACAGAGTTTGTGAACGGCTCAATTCATGACGTGATCATGGCGCTGATCGAAGCGCTCGGAATCGTGACACTGGTGGTCTTCGCATTTCTGGGCTCACCGCGTTCCGTTATCATTCCCGTCATCGCCATCCCACTTTCGCTGATTGGCGCGTTCGCGATGATGGCCGCGTTGGGCTTTACGATCAATCTGCTGACCTTGCTGGCGTTAGTGCTAGCAATCGGGCTGGTGGTTGATGACGCCATTATTGTCGTGGAAAACGTCAACCGTCATTTGGATAACGGCGAGACACCGTTCAACGCCGCGATCGAGGCTGCCCGTGAGCTGGGCGGCCCGATCATCGCGATGACCGTGGTATTGATTGCGGTTTATGTCCCCATCGGCTTTCAATCGGGCTTAACCGGCGCATTATTCACTGAATTCGCCTTCACCTTGGCGGGGTCTGTCACAATTTCGGCCATCATTGCGCTGACGCTGACGCCGATGATGAGCTCGAAAATTCTCAAGCCGATCGACCGCGACCATCCATCGTGGGACAGCAAAATCGTTAGCTTCATCGACCGCCAGTTTGGTAAAATTCAACGGTTTTACAACAGGTTGTTGCGCGGCAGCTTGAATAATGTTCCGTTGGTGATGGTATTTGCGGTCGCGATCTTCATTAGCATTTATTTCCTCGCCAAAGGGGCGACCGCCGAGCTGGCGCCGCAGGAAGACCAGGGGATCGTGATCATGTTCGCGACCTCCGCTCCAAATGCCACCATTCCACAAAAAACCATGTGGGATGAGCATTTGAACGCGATGATGCTCGCCCATCCCGAAGCGGCTGGAACGTTCCAGATCGATGTTCCGGGCCAGGATATTCTGGGTGTCGTGATGAAGCCTTGGGATCAACGCACCACCAGCTCAACACAGCTTCAAAATGCTTTGCAGGCCGAGGCCAATGCTAAAATCGCGGGCCAGCAAGTGGTGGCCTTCCAGCCGCCATCGCTACCGGGCTCTAACGGTTTGCCAATTGGCTTTGTATTGAAAACCACATCGGATTTCTCGCAACTTTATCCGGTCTCGCAGAGGTTCCTTGCAGCAGCCTTGAAAACCGGCAAGTTCATGTTTCTGCAAAGCGATCTGAAACTGGATCAACCACAGGCGACAGTAACAATCGACCGCGCCAAAGTCTCGGAGCTTGGCCTGACGATGAGCAGCGTGGGTGCCGCACTCTCCGAAGCCTTGGGCGGCGGCTATGTGAATTACTTCAGCCTCGATGGCCGCTCGTACAAGGTCATCCCGCAGGTACAGCGCAAATTCCGCCTCAATGTCGCGGATTTAAACGACTACCCAATCACCTCGGTTAACGGGATCAACGTGCCGCTTTCCTCGGTTGCCACCATCACAACCTCGGTGATTCCAGAGTCTATCAATCATTTCCAGCAACAAAACTCCGCTACCATCCAAGGCGTTGCAGCACCTGGTGTTTCGGAACAGGAAGCGCTGGCTACGTTGCAGCAAGTGGCAGCTCAGGTTCTGCCCACCGGCTACAGCGAGGATTACGCCGGGCCGTTGCGCCAATATGTGCAGGAAAATGCCAGCTTTATCGTCACCTTCGGTTTTGCGGTGATCATTATTTTCCTGGCACTGGCGGCACTGTTCAATTCATTCCGTGACCCGCTGATCATCCTGGTGTCGGTACCAATGTCGATCGCCGGGGCTCTGGTGTTCATCTATCTCGGCTTTGGTGGCGTATCCCTGAACATCTATACCGAGGTGGGATTGGTTACGCTAATGGGCCTGGTGAGCAAGCACGGCATCCTCATGGTGGAAGTGGCCAACGAGGCCCGCTACGCCGGCATGGCGAAGCGCGCCGCCATTGAGCACGCCGCCAACATCCGGCTCCGGCCCATTTTAATGACCACAGCAGCGATGGTGCTGGGCGTGCTACCGCTGGTGCTGGCCAGTGGGGCAGGGGCGGCAGCGCGGGTGAATATGGGCGTGGTGATTGCTGGCGGCCTCTCAATTGGCACGATGTTCACGCTGTTTGTGGTCCCGGCGGTGTACATGGTGCTCTCGGGTTCCAAGACCCCAACCAGCAAAGCGGCCCAAACCATCTAGCCCCCTTCTCAAAGCCCCCTGTTTCATGGCACGTTAAAATTGTGTCATGAAAAAAAATACAACCAATGGTTTCTCCGATGCGACGATGTTCAGCACATTATCGCCGGAAATCCGCCCCACTGCCCCCGCAGCAAGCCTTGCTGGGCACCGCGAGCGGTTGCGTTCCCGCTTGATCAGTGCTGGGCCGGATTCCTTGGCCGACCATGAGATGATCGAGATGGTGTTGTTTCTGGCCATTCCGCGCCGCGACACCAAACAACTGGCCCGCTTCCTCATTGCCCGCTTCGGTAGTTTCGCCGCTGTTATTTCAGCCAGCGTTCCTGATTTACTTGCGATGGAAGGGCTGGGCGAGGCTGGCGTGGCCGCCCTCAAAATCGTGCAGGCCGGCTCACAGCGCCTGGCCCGCGCCGAGGTTTTATACCGCCCGGTGTTGAGTAACTGGGAACGGTTGATGGAATATTTGCAGGCGGTGCTGGCCCGCGAGAAAGTTGAGCAATTCCGGATTCTATTTCTCGACAACCGTAACCGCCTGCTGGCCGATGAAGCCCAGGCAAAGGGCACCGTGAACCATACCCCGGTTTACCCGCGTGAGGTGGTAAAACGGGCACTGGAATTGCACGCCACCGCCATTATCCTGGTGCATAATCACCCCAGCGGCGATCCGTCTCCTAGCACTGACGATATCGAAATGACCAAGGAGATCAAAAAAGCCGCGGCCACACTGAGCATTGTGCTGCATGACCATGTGATTGTTGGTAACGGCCAGTGGCTGAGCTTTCGTAAAACCGGCTTGTTATGAAGCCCAGCCGGTCATGATTGCCATCCGTAGAGTGACCACATACCGCCCGTCACGTCTGGAAAGTTGTTCAAGAGCGGCTGGAAACATCTCGCGGGGCGGAATATTTCGGGAACGTGCCAACACCGCATTGGCTTCACCGGCGTGGCGCAACTCGTACAGTAAATTCAGCGGGTTGGCGTATAAAAACTCAATATCCTCAACATCCGCCACCGGTAAAGCAAAGCCCGCCCGTTGCAGCAGCCCGGCGCAATCACGCAAATCAGGAAATGGTGAGACCCGTGGGTTTACCGCGCCGGTGAGCCGGTGTTCAACCTCCAGCAGGGCGGAGCGTAACTCCTGCAGGGTGCCCAGCGTTGGCATGTTGGCTAAAAATAACCCATTGGGCCGTAGTGCGCGGCGCAACTGGATGAGGGCGCCCGGCAAATCATTCACCCAATGCAGGCTGAGATGCGCCACAATCAAATCGAACTGCTGGTCGCCAAACGGCAGCGCCTCGCCGTCCACTTCCATCGGTAATCCGCCTGCCCGCGCTGCCATCGCACCGGATAAATCAGCCGACATCACCCTCATGCCGCGCGCCGCCAACAACGGCGCCACACTGCCACGCCCGCCAAAATCCAACGCTGTCTTGAAGGTGGTTTTGGTATCTTCCAGCCGGTCCAGCAATCGCGCTGCCAGGTCATCGAGCACGGGTGCCAACGTTGCAACACTGGCCGCCGCCCGCGCCCTGTGCAACCGCACCGCCCGCGTATCAAAAATCTCAGCACCACTCACAGCATGACCCTTATCGCGTTCATCAAACCCATCGGCCGGGCAATCCTCGATACCCTGCTGCCGCCCAATTGTCTCGCCTGCGACGCACCAGTGGAAACCGACGGGCAGTTTTGCCCGCCATGCTTTCGCAAAACCAACTTCATCTCGGCACCTTTATGCCAATGCTGTGGGGTACCGCTGCCGTTCGGCGAGGCTGCCGGGCAGGGCGGGTTGTGCGGCGTGTGTGAGGCAACACCACCGGCCTTCACCCAGGCCCGCGCCGCGCTGCGCTATGATGATGCCACCAAGCACCTCATTCTGCCTTTCAAATATGCCGACCGGACCGAGGCCGCCCGAGGGCTAGCCATCCTCATGGCCAAGGCCGGGACAGCACTGCTGGCCCGTGCCGATGTGCTTGTTCCGGTACCGCTACATATTTCGCGTCTTCGGCAGCGCCGCTATAATCAGGCGGCATTACTGGCATCACAGTTGGGGCGGCTTGCCAAAAAATATGTTCAGCCGGACGCCCTAGTTCGTAACCGTGTCACCGTTCCCCTGGGCCCGCTGGGGTTTGAGGCCCGCAGAAGTGAAATGCAGGACGCCATTACCGTGCGGGCCCAAAACATCAGCGGTAAAAAAATTCTACTGATCGACGACATCCTCACTTCCGGCGCCACCGCCAACGCCTGCGCTTTGGCCCTGCTGGCAGCGGGTGCTGCGCGGGTGGATGTGCTCACCGCCGCGCGCGTGCCTGATCCGCGTCTCACGTAACACCCTCTTGCATCCGGCGCGGTTCCGGCTAGATGACGTAACGGAGACATTTATGCCGAAAATTGAGATCTATACCCAGTATTTCTGCCCCTATTGCGCCCGCGCCGTGAAGCTGCTGACCGATAAGGGCGCTGAATTCACCGAAATCGACGCCCCGAATGGCTCGGCGGCACGAAAGACCGCCACTGAGCGTTCTGGCGGCCGGACCACTGTACCGCAGATATTCATCGATGGTCAGCCCATCGGCGGCTGCGATGAGCTGGTGGCCTTAAACCGTGCCGGCAAGCTGGATACGATGTTAGCCGGATGATCCATTATCAACTCCGCTGCGCTGGCTCTCACGAGTTCGATGGCTGGTTCAAGGACAGTGAGAATTTTGAGCGCCAGGCCAAGCGCGGCCTGATCGTGTGCCCCACCTGTGCCAGCACCAAGGTGGACCGTGCCTTGATGGCGCCGCGGTTGCGTAAAAAAGGCCGGGTAATCGACCACGACCCGCAGCCGGAAGCCCCGCCGGTGCCTGCACTGGTTGAGCCGACAAAGCTGCAATCCACGGCCGGCATGATCCCTGACCAGGTGCGAGCCGTGCTGCATAAATTGCGCGCCGAGGTCGAGAAGAATTGCGATTACGTCGGCAATGAATTCGCCAGCGAGGCCCGTAAAATCCATCACGGCGAGGCCGAGCCGCGTGGCATTTATGGCGAGAGTACCGAGGAAGAAGCCGAGGCGCTGGCCGATGACGGGATCGACGTGGCACGAATTCCCTGGCTGCCGCGCGCTGATAGTTAGTGCATCAGCCGATGCATCGCCGCATCCAGGCCCTCTAGGGTTAAGCCATACATGCGGTTCTCGAACATCTCGCGGATGATCTTGGTGCTCTGGGTATAGTTCCAGTGTTTCTCGGGCACCGGGTTGATCCAGACAGATTTGGGAAAGGCCGTGATCAACCGCCGCAACCAGTCCTGACCCGACTCGGTATTCCAGCTTGAAATGCCGCCGCCAGGCTGAATCAGCTCATAAGGGCTCATCGCGGCGTCGCCAATGAAAATCAGCTTCCAGGTGGCATCATATTTATTCAGCACATCATGGGTCGGCACAGCATCAGCGCTACGAAACCGCGCGTCGGTCCATAAAGTGTCATACGGACAGTTGTGAAAATACAAATGCACCAGATGCTTGAACTCGCCTTTGGTGGCAGAGAATAATTGCTCCGAGAGGGCAATATGGTCGTCCATCGAGCCACCAATATCGAGCATCAGCAGTAACTTCACTGCATTATGGCGCTCCGGCACCATTTTGAGGTCCAAATAGCCGGCGTTACGGGCGGTGGAGCCGATGGTACCCGGTAAATCCAACTCCTCAGCCGCTCCTTCACGGGCAAAACGGCGCAGGCGGCGCAAAGCGATTTTCATATTACGGGTGCCGATCTCAACATCCGATGCAAGGTTTTTGAACGCGCGCTGGTCCCATACTTTTACGGCCTTGCGATTACGCCCGCTCTCCTGGCCAATCCGCACACCTTCAGGATTATAGCCATTGGCCCCAAACGGCGAGGTACCTGCCGTACCGATCCATTTGGAACCTCCTTCATGGCGGCCTTTTTGTTCTTCCAGACGTTTTGCCAGGGTTTCCATCAATTTCTCGAAGCCACCCATCGCTTCGATTTCGGCCTTTTCCTCATCGGTCAGAAGTTTCTCAGCCAGCAGCTTCAACCATTCCTCGGGCAACGCTTGCGCTTCAACGCCATTTATTGTTTCCGGCTTGGGTTGCAAAATACCTTTGAAAGACTCGGCAAATACCCGGTCGAACTTATCAATGAACCGCTCATCCTTCACCAGCGTCGCGCGGGCCAGGTAGTAGAATGTATCGATATCATAATCCCCAAGCCCGGCCTGCATCGCTTCCTGCAAGGTGAGATACTCACGAAGCGACGCCTTCACTCCCGCCGCCCGCAACGCCAGAAAGAACCCGATGAACATAATCAGATCGACGCGGCTTGACGTTGAACCGCACTGCGGTTCAACGGGGCCGTAAATTTGATCGGCAGAAACATCTAACCACCGCGCCGATGGATGAAAGCCAGACGCTCAAACAAATGCACATCCTGTTCGTTCTTCAACAACGCGCCATGCAGCGGCGGGATCAGTTTTTTCGGATCGCGCTCGCGCAGCGTCTCGGCGCCGATATCCTCGACCATCAAGAGCTTGAGCCAGTCCAGCAGTTCGGAGGTCGACGGCTTCTTCTTGAGGCCTGGGACGTCGCGGATTTCGTAGAACATCTTCAAGGCTTCGCCGACCAGCTTCTGCTTGATGCCGGGGAAATGCACCTCGACGATGGCGCGCATTGTATCGGGGTCGGGGAAGCGGATGTAGAGGAAGAAACAGCGGTGCAGGAAAGCGTCCTACAGTTCCTTCACGTTATTCGAGGTGATGATAACGATCGGCCGGCGGCGCGCCTTCACCGTCTCACCGGTCTCGTAGACGAAGAATTCCATGCGGTCGAGTTCGAGCAGCAGGTCGTTGGGGAATTCGATATCGGCCTTATCGATCTCGTCGATCAGCAGCACCGGGCGTTCGTCGGCGGCGAAGGCGTCCCATAATTTGCCGCGCTTGATGTAATTGCGGATGTCCTTGACCCGCTCGTCGCCGAGCTGGCTGTCGCGCAGCCGCGACACCGCGTCGTATTCGTAAAGGCCCTGTTGCGCCTTGGTGGTCGATTTGACATGCCATTCCAGCATCGGCGCGCCGATCGCCTTGGCGATCTCCAGCGCCAGCACGGTCTTGCCGGTGCCGGGCTCGCCCTTGACCAGCAAGGGGCGCTCCAGCGCGATGGCGGCATTGACCGCCACTTTGAGGTCGTCGGTCGCCACATAGGCCTGAGTGCCGTCAAAACGCATGGATTTCCTCGCTATTGCCGTCCGACACTAGGCAGCGCGGCGGCTCCGGGCAAGCCGAATTGGCGAGCATTTTTAGGGCCTTGCTCTCATAAGCGTGATGGGCCGGTGATGCCGAAGTGAATGGCTGTCGCGGCCAAAAGCTATATGCCTGGGGGGCGGAAAAACGCGGATGCGTCGGCATCGTTTTGCCGGTGCCGAACGTAGCTTCATCGGGGCGAGAGCCGGAACGGGAAAAAGCCAATGCGTCGCATTTTAACGGGTTTCATTTTGCTGCTGGCGTTGGTCGGCGTGTCCGGGCTGGCCGGGATCGCGGCGGCGCGGCAGGCCAACGCGGAGCAGGCGGTGGCGACTTTCGCCGGCGGCTGCTTCTGGTGTACCGAATCGGACTTCGATCATGTGCCGGGCGTGCTCAAGACCATTTCCGGTTATACCGGCGGGTCGGTGAGAAATCCGAGCTACCAGCAAGTGTCGTCCGGCGGTACCGGTCACGCCGAAGCCGTGCAGGTGACCTACGATCCGAGCCGGGTATCGTATGCGAAACTCCTAGCCTTCTATTGGCGCAGCATCGACCCGACGGTCAGGAACGCGCAGTTCTGCGATCATGGCACGCAGTATCGGACGGCGATTTTCGTCAGCAACGAAGCCGAGCGAGCCTTGGCCGAGGCGTCGAAGAAGAAAGTGGAGGCCGAACTGAAAACGCCGATCTACACCGAGATCGACGCCGCCGGTCCGTTTTATCCGGCCGAGGACTATCACCAGGATTTCTACAAAAAGAACCCGACG
>NCFD01000033.1 GCA_002281005.1 Acidocella sp. 35-58-6
CGACTGGTGGGTATGCATGCCTGAGCCGTTATCGCCGTAGATCGGCTTTGGCATAAACGTGGCGGTCTTGCCGTAGCTGTGCGCCACGTTGTGCACGCAGTATTTATAAATCTGCATCTGGTCGGCCATCTTGGTCAGCGTGCCGAACCGGGTGCCCAGCTCGTGCTGGCTTTGTGCCACTTCATGGTGATGCTTCTCAATCGGCAGACCCATTTCGCCCATAGCGGAGAGCATTTCAGCGCGCAGGTCGGAATCGCCATCCACCGGCGGAACCGGGAAGTAGCCACCCTTCACCGCCGGGCGGTGCCCCATGTTGCCTTCCGGGTAGTCCTTCATCGAGGAGCCGGGGCCTTCGATGCTGTCAACCTGGTAGGTGCCGAAATTACCGCCGGTGCCGAACTTCACGCTATCAAAAATGAAGAACTCAGCTTCGGCGCCCACCACAATCTGGTCACCAATACCGGTGGACTTCAAATAGGCTTCCACCTTCTTGGCGGTTGAGCGCGGGTCGCGGGCGTAGCCCTGGCCAGTCGAGGGTTCGATAATATCACAGAACAAAATCAGGCTTGGCTTGGCCGCAAACGGGTCCATCACCGCGGTTTCAACGTCCGGCTGCAAAATCATGTCGGATTCGTTGATGGCCTTCCAGCCCGCGATCGACGAGCCGTCAAACATGAAGCCGTCCTTCAAGGCGTCTGCGTCGACCGTCGAAATATGCTGGGCGGTGTGCTGCCACTTGCCCTTTGGGTCGGTGAAACGAAGATCGACGTATTCGACGCCGTTCTCCTTAATCATCTCTAAAACTTTTGCGATACCGTCGTCAGTTCCAGCGGGCTTCTTCGCCATGCTCTATCCCCGTTTATATCAAAGGTTGTTTGTCCACGCGCAACAAAACCGCACCATGCGGCATTTGTTGCCCACTATCCTCTGTGCAACGCCGGGCACGGCATAGCAAGCCGCCATGCCGCGCCCACAACTAAACAATCAGCAAAACGGCTAGATGGCCGCATCGCCCTTTTCACCAGTCCGGATCCGGATGGCTTCTTCAACGCTGGAGATGAAGATCTTGCCATCACCGATCCGCCCGGTGCGGGCCGCGTTGGTGATCGCCTCAACGGCGCGGTCCACCAAGGCGTCTTCACAGATCACCTCTATTTTTACCTTCGGCAGAAAATCCACCACATATTCGGCACCACGATAAAGCTCGGTATGGCCTTTCTGGCGGCCAAAGCCCTTGGCTTCAACCACAGTAATGCCTTGCAGCCCCACTTCATGCAGAGCCTCTTTCACTTCGTCGAGCTTAAACGGCTTAATGATCGCTTCGATCTTTTTCATCTGGTCCACGCCCGGCAAATACAGGCGTCCTCCTCTATAATTCGTGCGGCCAGCGCGGATGCGCGCCAGCCAATGGGCTGGCAGAGCATAGCCTTGCATGAGGCGTGCCAGCTTGCAATCGTGGTTGTCATTGTGGTTTGAGGCAACCCACGGTTAGCCATGCCGCTACGTTCTGCTCACGGTACGGCTTCTGGTTGCTTAAATTATAGGCAAATTTGCTTCATCCCAGCAGGACAGCTATTTTGCGCCGGTATTACTCAAGGACGCTTCGTGAAATCTCCTAACAATCTGCTCGCCCAAACCGGCACCACCATTTTCACCATCATGTCGGCATTGGCGGTGCAGCATAATGCCATCAATCTCGGCCAAGGCTTCCCTGATGTCGAAGGCCCGGCAGACGTGGTGCAGGCGGCCGCTGATGCATTGTTGGATAACCGCAACCAATACCCGCCAATGACTGGCGTTGCGGAACTGCGCCAAGCGGTCGCCGCAGCCAATAAGCGGTTTTATAACCTCGACATCGACCCGAACGGCGGCGTGGTGGTCACCTCCGGCGCCACCGAGGCCATTACCGCCTGCCTGACCGCGCTGATCAACCCTGGCGATGAGGTCGTGGCGATCGAGCCGCTGTATGACACCTACCTGCCGGTGATTAAGCTGCTGGGCGGTATCCCGAAGCTGGTGCGCCTCAACCCGCCGGAGTGGAGCCTGCCTCACAATGAACTGGCCGCTGCCTTCTCACCGCGCACCAAGTTGCTGCTGCTGAACTCCCCAATGAACCCGTGCGGCAAAGTGTTTACCCGTGACGAATTAAACTTCATCGCGGACTTACTGGAGCAGCATGATGCCTATGCGGTGTGCGATGAGGTTTACGAGCATCTGGTGTTCGCCCCCGCCACCCATATCCCGCTGATGACCCTGCCCGGCATGGCGGCGCGAACCCTGCGGGTTGGCAGTGCCGGCAAAACCTTCTCGCTTACCGGTTGGAAGATCGGTTATGTGTCGGGGCCCATTGAACTGGTAAGCGTGGTCGCGAAGGCGCACCAAAATCTCACCTTCACCAGTGCGCCCAATTTGCAACGCGCGGTGGCGCTGGGGCTGGCTAAGCCTGATGAATATTTCACCGCTTTAGGGAGCACACTGGCGGCGAAGCGCGATTTGCTGGCCGCTGGCCTCACCCGCCTTGGCTTTGGCGTGCTGCCGGCGGATGGCAGTTATTTCATCACCGCCGACATTGCACCCTTGGGGTTCGCTGGCGATGACATGGCGTTCTGCCGCGCCATCACCGCCCAGGCCGGGGTGGCTGCCATCCCGCTTTCCGCCTTTTACGACAGTGACGGCCCAGCAAATTTCGTGCGGTTTGCCTTCTGCAAGCAGGATTCGGTGCTGCATGAGGCCCTCGCCCGCCTGCAAAATTGGATAACGCCCGTCCAAACATTGACGGCGACCGCTTGAGCGCAGTACCACCCAGCACTGATCAGGGCTCCTGATGGCGGACGTAGCTCAGTTGGTAGAGCGCCGGTTTGTGGTACCGGTTGTCGCGGGTTCAATCCCCGTCGTTCGCCCCATCCCCCTCCTGCTTGTTTCAGCATGATCGCCGCCCTCATTCTGGCCGGTGGCCGGGGCAGCCGACTCGGTGGAGCCGACAAGGCTTTCGTGACCATGAACGGCCAGCCCCTCATCGCCCATCTGCTCGCCCGTCTGACCCCTCAGGTGAATCGTATCGCCATCAGCGCCAATGGTGACGCCACGCGCTTCGCTGAGTTTGGCCTGCCGGTACTGCCCGACCTGCATCACGGCAAAGGCCCGCTGGCTGGTGTCGCCGCCGGGCTGGCCTGGGCGGCGGACATTGGGGCTGACGCCCTTCTCACCGTTCCGGTGGACACACCCTTCATTCCGCATAACCTCGCGGAGCGGCTCGCCCCGGCACCGTCAGTGAGTTGCTACCGAGGCCGCCAGCACCATCTGGTAACCTTTTGGCCGGTTGATTGCCTGCCCATGCTGGAGCGGTTTCTGGAACCGGAGGACAAATACAAGGTGCGCGATTTCCTAAAACTCATTCGCGCCCGGCAGGTCTCGTTCAATGCGTCCCATGACCCATTCATGAACATCAACACGCCCGAAGACCTGGCCGCCGCTACATCGCTTCCGGCAGTTTGAACGCGGCCTTACGCTCGCTGTAGCGGTCCACCAAATAATCCGCCCGGTCGCGCAGCAGCCAGGTGAAGCGCAGCAATTCTTCCATCACATCCACCAACCGGTCGTATAACGGGCCGGGCTTCATGCGGCCTTCCGCATCAAATTGCGTGTAGGCCATCGGCACGCTGGACTGGTTGGGGATGGTGAACATCCGCATCCAGCGCCCCAGCAACCGCAGCGTATTCACCGCATTGAAGCTTTGCGAGCCACCAGAGACCTGCAACACGGCCAGTGTGCGCCCCTGGGTGGGGCGGATTGAGGCGTCTTCGAGCGGCAGCCAATCAATTTGATTTTTGAAAATACCTGTAATGGCGCCATGCATTTCCGGGCTGCACCACACTTGCCCCTCCGACCACAGTGAGAGTGCCCGCAACTCCTGCACTTTCGGGTGCGTTTTTGGCACGCTGTTGGCCATTGGTAACTCACGCGGGTCGAAAATTTTCACCTCCGCCCCCATCAGCTCCAATAATCTGGCGGCTTCCTCAATCAGCAGCCGGCTATACGAAACCTCGCGCAGCGAGCCGTACAACAATAACATGCGCGGCTTGTGAGTGGCGCGCGCGGCGGATTCCAGCCGCTGTAAATCAGGCGCTGCGAGCAAATCCGCGCGTAAATTCGGCAGGTTCATGCGCCCAGCACCCGCAGCCATACATCCAGCGCCACCAGCACCACCAGCAGCACCGGCGGGGTGATGCTGAGGCCAACTTTCATATACTGCCCCCACGAAATGCTAATGCCTTTGCGCCCTAGCACGTTCAGCCATAGCAGCGTGGCCAGGCTGCCGATGGGGGTGAATTTGGGGCCTAAATCGCACCCGATCACATTTGCATAAATCATCAATTCGCGTGTCAGTGGCGGCAAATTTGCCGCTTGCTCAATTGAGAGCGTGCCCACCAGCACGCCCGGCATATTATTCATTACCGATGACAACAAGGCCGCGCCAAAGCCAGTGCCGATGGTGGCCACCATATCACCGCGCCGCGCCAGCCATTCCAGCCCATGCGCCAAATAACCAGTAAGGCCAGCGTTGCGTAGCCCATACACCACCAGATACATGCCGAGCGAAAAAATCACGATCTGCCAGGGCGCATTACGCATCACTTTACGCACCGAAATCACGTGCCCTTTGGCCGCAATGACAAATAATATCGCCGCACCAGCGCAAGTTACCACCGAAACCGGCACACCGAAGGGGGCCAATACAAAATACGCAATTAACAATAAACCAAGTACAGGAAAAGCGGCTTTGAAAATCACCCGGTCACGAATCGCGTGCACCGGGTCTTCGATGTTGGCGAGGTCATAATGTAAAGGCACCACCCGCGCATAAAATGCCCATAACACCGCCAGCGTGGCGCCTAAGGAAATGACATCAACCGGCACCATCACCAGCGCATAACGATTGAAAGTAATGTTAAAATAATTGGCGCTGACGATATTGACGAGGTTGGAAATGATCAGCGGCAGGCTGGTGGTGTCCGCCACAAACCCGCAGGCCACCACAAAGGCCAATGTCTGCACCGGGGTAAATTCCAGCCGCAGCAAAATCGCCACCATGATCGGGGTGAGTAGCAAGGCCGCGCCGTCATTGGCGAACACCGCTGAAATAGCCGCCCCCAGCAATACCACCAGCGGGAACAAAAACCGCCCGCGGCCGCCGCCCCAGCGTGCCACATGCAGCGCCGCCCATTCAAAAAACCCAGCCTCATCCAGCAACAATGAAATAATGATCAGCGCAACAAAGGTGAACGTAGCATCCCACACAATATGCCAGACCACCGCGATATCATGGATATGCACAACACCGGTCGCCAGTGCCACCACCGCCCCGCCCAGCGCACTCCACCCAATCCCCAGCCCGCGCGGTTGCCAGATGACAAAAACCAAGGTTACCAAAAATATCGCCAGCGCCAGCATCGGCGTCTCCTCAAATCGTCAGGTGTTGCCGAAATTCAGCGAATGCGCTGGCCGGTTGCGTCCACCACGGCTTCGCCATCTTCCTTGGAAAATGCCGCTTTTTGTGGTTCTGGCAAAATGTCCAGCACCACCTCCGAAGGCCGGCACAAACGCACGCCAAGCGGGGTCACCACAATCGGGCGGTTCAATAAAATCGGGTGCTGTTCAATGGCATCAAGCAATTCATCATCGCTCAGCGCCGGATTATCCAGGCCAAGCTCAGCATAGGGCGTGTCTTTCTCGCGCAGCCAGTCGCGGATCGTCACTCCCGCCCGCGCCGTCAATTGCCGCAACACTTCGCGTGATGGCGGGGTTTTTAAATATTCGATGATATGCGGCTCAATGCCGGCATTGCGGATCATCGCCAGCACATTGCGGGCGGTACCGCATTTCGGATTGAAATAGATCACCACTTGAGGCGCACCCATCAGGCAACTCCCGGGCGCGGCGTAGAGGTGCCTTCAAGCCGACCAATTTCGCGCAATTTGGTGCTGAGCGCCATTTGATCGATGCTGGCCAGCGGCAGGCTCAAAAACACGCCAATCCGTGTACGTAAATATTTGAAGGCCTGCACGAAGGCTTTTTCCTTTTCAATATCCGGCCCTTGCACCGAAGCCGGGTCGTCAATCCCCCAATGCGCCGTCATCGGGTGCCCCGGCCAGACCGGGCAGACCTCACCGGCGGCGTTGTCACACACCGTGAACACAAAATCCATCACCGGCGCTTCCGGGCCGGAGAACTCATCCCAGCTTTTGGAGCGCGCCCACGCAGCGGGATAGCCATAACTCTCCAGCACTTTCAGTGCGAACGGATTGACGGTGCCGTTCGGGTAACTGCCCGCCGAATAAGCGCGGAAATGGCCACCGCCATCACGCTGCAAAATCGCCTCCGCCATAATCGAGCGGGCCGAATTGCCGGTGCATAAAAACATCACGTTATAAATTTTTTCGGGCACGAAACCTCTCCTCTCCTCGTCACAGCAAGGCATTAAATCCGCCACCAGCGGCGCACATAGGTCGGCATTGCCGCCGCAACAATCCGCCGCCAGAAACACAATCACCTCACGCAGCCTGGTAATTTCGGCACGATAGATGATCGAGCGGCTGTCACGGCGGCTGCTCACCAGCCCGGCCCGCGCCAGTACCGCCAGATGCGCTGACATGGTGTTGGCGGGCACGCCCAAATCCCGCGCCAAATCCCCCGCCGCAATTCCACCGGGCGCGGCCCGAACCAGAGCTCGGAACACCGCGAGGCGCGTCTCCTGCGCTAAGGCCGCGAAGGCTGCAATGGCGTCACTCGATTCCATAATTCCAGATATATCGAAATGATCACGTGCGTCAAGTGACAAAACACCCCTTCGAGTCTCACATCCCCCGCCGTCCGAACATTGTCTCCAGTTCCGCCCGCGTCAGCTTAAGGAACGTCGGGCGACCATGGCTGCAAGTGCCAGCCCGGGGCGTGGCTTCCATTTTGCGCAGCAGCGCCGCCATCTCCGCCGGTGCCAGCCGCCGCCCGGCGCGTATTGAACGGTGGCATGCCAGCCGCGCCAGGGCGGAATCCAGCTTCGCCTCTAGCGCTACCGGCGTCTCGCTCTCGCCAAACTCCTCGGCCAAATCCCGTAGCAGCACCGCCGCATCCGGCTGCTTCAAGGCCGCTGGCACCGAGCGTACCAGCACCGCGCCTAGCCCAAACGCCTCGATCTCCAGCCCCAGGCTGTGCAACACGCTGGCCTGCGCCAGCAGCCGCGCCGCTTCAGCAGGCGTGAAATCCACCACCACCGGCAATAACAACGGCTGACTGGCGACCCGCCCGGCCTGGAATTCTGCTCGCAAGCGCTCCTCGGTCAGGCGCTCATGGGCGGCATGCTGGTCCACAATCACCAGGCTGCCATCCGCCGCCACTGCCAGCACATAAGTATCCAAAATCTGCGCCACCGGGGCGCCCAGCGGATGTTCCGGCAGCGGTTCCACTGGCTCAAACTGCCGCGCCTCAGGCGGGGTCAGCAGGGTAAATTCCGCCTCGGCGAACCCCCTGGCCTGCAGACCGGGGCGCGGCGGCAAATTCAATACCGGACGCTGACTGGAAAGCGGGGCATAAACCGGCGGTGCGCCCGCCAGCGACACCGGCCGTTCCAGCAACCGCCCGATCGCGCCGATAACCAAACTGCGCACCCCGTTAGCATCAGCAAAACGCAACTCGGTTTTGGCCGGGTGTACATTCACATCCAGCGCCTCCGGCGGCACCTCCAGCCTGAGCGCCGCCACCGGGTGCCGCCCGGCGGGAATAACATCGCGGTAGGCCAGGCGCAGCGCCATCCTCAGCAGCGGGTCCTGCACCGGCCGGCCGTTCACCACAAAGCTTTGTAAGGCGGTGGTGGCGCGGGAGAGGCTAGCCGGGCCCGCCAGCCCCAGCAGCCGCACGCCATCGCGCTCCGCCTGTAGCGCCAGCAACCCGCCAGCGGTCTCACGGCCAAACAGCGCCGCGACCCTGGCTGCCTCATCCTGAACCGCTACGTCAAACATCACCCGCTCATCGGAGACCAGCCGGAACGCCACCTGCGGGGCCGAAAGCGCCAGCCGCCACACGGCCCGTTCCGCCGCATCGGCCTCCGCCGCCGGTTTGCGCAGAAACTTCCGCCGCGCCGGGGTGGCGTAGAATAAATCCTCCACAATCGCCCGCGTGCCGTCAGGGGCAGAGGCCGGAGCCACTGCCGATACCTCACCGCCCGCCACCGCAATTTTATAGGCGCCATCCTGGCCTTTCGGCCGGCTGATCAATGTCAGCTTCGCCGCCGCGCCAATGCTGGGCAGCGCCTCGCCGCGAAACCCCAAGGTGGCGATCCGCACCAGGGTCTCGTCACTCAACTTCGAGGTGGCGTGGCGTTCAATGGCCAGCGCCAATTCATCGCGGGCGATGCCGCAGCCATCGTCGATCACCTCGATGCGAGTGATGCCACCGCCCACCAGAATTACCTCAATCCGGCGTGCCCCGGCATCCAGCGCGTTCTCCACCAACTCCTTCACCGCCGCCGCCGGGCGCTCGATCACCTCACCGGCGGCAATCCGGTTCACAATATTGGGGGATAGCAAACGGATCGGCATAGGTGGCAATCTCGAACCAACGGGGGCAAACCGCAAGGTGGGAAATGCGCTTAAAAATGCAGTGCACCACCATAAGTCTCTTTCCCAACGCAAAATTACCGGTAAGATACTAAGTTTATGAACAGGAATTTTTCGTCGGCACCT
>NCFD01000384.1 GCA_002281005.1 Acidocella sp. 35-58-6
TGGGGCGGATGCGGTGATGGTGGGCTCGATGCTGGCCGGAACCGATGAGGCACCGGGCGAGGTGTTCCTCTACCAAGGTCGTTCGTATAAATCCTATCGCGGCATGGGCAGCCTGGGCGCCATGGCGCGCGGCTCGGCGGACCGGTATTTCCAGCAGGAGATCAAGGATACGCTGAAGCTGGTGCCGGAAGGCATTGAAGGCCGGGTTGGCTATAAAGGCCCGATGGCCGCCGTGGTGCACCAGTTGGTCGGTGGGTTGCGGGCCGGCATGGGCTATACCGGCTCCAGCGACATCAACGCCTTGCAAACCGAAACCAAATTCCGCCGCATTACCGGTGCAGGCTTACGCGAGAGCCATGTGCATGATGTCGCGATCACCCGCGAAGCCCCGAACTATCGCCAAGAATAATCAGGAATAACCATGACCCCCGCTGGGCAACTTGCCGCCGCCATTGATTTATTGGCGGATATTGAAGCCGATGCTCGTCCGGCTGACGCCGTGGCCAATTCGTTTTTCCGCAACCGCCGCTTTATTGGGGCCGGTGACCGTCGCGAGGTGAGTACCCTCGTGTGGGGGGTGCTGCGAGCACGTCGGCATCTGGGCTGGTGGCTGGAGAAATTTGGCGCTGAACCCACGCCGCGCTTGTTGCTGGGTGCGCAGGCCATTTTCACCGGCATGACCGTGAATAAAATTGCCTTGGCCTTTACCGCCGGGCGCTATGGCCCGCCACCACTAACCGAGCTTGAGACGATTGTGTTGGAAAAATTCGCCGGCCATACGCTTGAGCACCCCAATATGCCGGACGCCGTAAAGTATGAGGTGCCGGACTGGATCATGCCGCGCCTTGAGGCGCAGTTTGGTCCGGCGTTGAAAGCCGAGATGGACGCGTTGGCCCAACCGGCACCATTGGATTTGCGGGTGAACGCCTTGAAAGCCACACGCGACCAAGCCATGCTGGCGCTAGCGGCGGAGCAATTGTTCGCCCGCCCAACACCTTACAGCCCGTGGGGCTTACGTCTCGCCGGTCGGCAATCTATCACGCAGGGCAAGGCGTTTCGGGACGGTATTGTGGAAATCCAGGACGAAGGCAGCCAGTTGGTGGCGCTTTTGGTAGATGCCAAACCCGGTATGCGCGTGGTCGATTTTTGTGCTGGGGCCGGTGGCAAAACGCTCGCGATTGCGATGACCATGGAAAACAAGGGTCATATTGTGGCGTGCGATGTGTCCGCCCCAAGGCTTGAGGGCGCGATCAAGCGTCTGCGCCGCGCCGGGGTGCATAACGCCGAGCGGCATTTGTTGGAACCCGGTGATAAATGGGTAAAGCGGCAGGAAAAAAAGTTCGACCGCGTGTTGATCGACGCACCATGCACCGGCACCGGTACGTGGCGGCGCAACCCTGATGCGCGGCTGCGCTTGAAGGAAAACGACCTGGCGGAAATTCTGCCCAAACAGGCAATGA
>NCFD01000385.1 GCA_002281005.1 Acidocella sp. 35-58-6
ACTTCCTCGCGGGTGCGGTACTTGGCGGGATCAGACATCGAGTGACCACGATAACGGTAGGTTTTCATTTCCAGTAAAAATGGCCCGTGGCCGGCGCGGCAATGCGCCACAGCAATTTCACCGGCAGCCTTCACAGCCATCACATCCATGCCATCAACCGACAGGCTGGCCATACACCAAGGCGCGCCATTCAAGGACAAATCACGCGAGGCCGTGGCGCGTTCCACGCTGGTGCCCATCGAATAACGATTATTCTCGATGATAAAAATCACCGACAGCTTCATTAAGTTAGCAAGATTGAAGCTCTCATACACTTGGCCCTGGTTGGCAGCGCCGTCGCCAAAATAGGTGAGCGATACCCTGTCGTTGCCGCGATACCAGTTGGAGAACCCAAGCCCGGTACCCAGGGAAACCTGCGCCCCCACGATACCATGGCCGCCAAAGAAGTTTTTCTCACGGCTGAACATATGCATGGAGCCGCCCTTGCCATGCGAATAACCGCCGGAACGCCCGGTGAGTTCGGCCATCACGCCCTTCGGGTCCATGCCGCAGGCCAGCATGTGACCATGGTCACGGTAGGAGGTGATCACCTCATCACCCTCGCTGGTGGCGTGTTTCATGCCCACCACCACGGCTTCCTGACCGATATACAAATGGCAGAACCCGGCGATCAAACCCATGCCGTACAACTGCCCGGCTTTTTCGCGTCGAGAAGTTCGTCCTTCCCCATTGCCGGTTCGGGCCTTTTGCTCCGTTTGGTGGGTTTATCCTGGGTCACAGCCATGCGGTGTCTTCCTCTTGGTGAAGTTTTCCGGCCTTTGCTAGACGGTATTCCACACCCTTCGCAACATATAGCTTAGGAATTACAGACTGTTGAACTGCATCAATTTCAATTAACCATAATATGGTTAATTTAGTTTGCTGCCTTAGATCGTAATTTTGATTAAGTAATATTATGTCGCGGTAAAGCGGCCCGCCGCAACCAATCTACACCGGCATGCCGAAATTCGCCCGTTTATTTTTGTGATTGCTTCGATCCGGAAGGCGCAGCCAGGGGCGGAAGCTGCACCACGATATCAGATGGGGATGCCAGATAAAGTTCCTGGCGTGCTTGTTCCTCGAGTTCGTCGCGAACGATTGATTTATCACTGAGATCGGCCACCTGAGTTTCCCATTGGGTGAGTGACGCATCGGTTGATTGATACGACGCATTGGCCTTATCGAGCGCTGCCTGCTCAATTGCCTGCGCCTCCAACCCACGGGAACCATGCAAGGCATTCCAGCCAAAATACCAGGTAATCGCCAGAAAGATGGCGGGCGGCAGCAATGCCTGTAACCGCAATTTGAGAGTTCTCAGCAAAACACGTCCTTAACCCCGGGCGGAACATAACATCCAAAGCTGAGTCTGTAGCAACCGGCGCGGGTTTCGCAAGCGATTTGCTGGGTTATCTTCATGATTTTAATGAACTATTATAAAAATCGTCGAATGCCACGGTTTTACCTTTTTATCGTCCCGCGTCCGCCATGCTTACCGACCATCTTCCCATCATGAGCTTTGGAGGCTCAGGAACATGAAGATGACAAAAGCGCTTCTTATTGCAGGTATTCTCGGCCTCGGTCTCATCGGCAGTCACGCCGCCAAGGCTGACGGTGATGATTATGGCCATGGCGGCTATTACCATGGCGGCGACGGCGACCACTATGATCACGACCGCCCCCACGGCAACTGGGACCGCGGCAGGGCATACGGCGGCGACGATGACGGCGGCTATTACGCCCCGCCGCCGGTGTATTACGCGCCGCCCCCGGTTTACTACGCGCCGCCGGTCATCACCTTTGGTTTCCGGCCCTAAATAGTCTTACGCTCTATGGCCACTTCACCTCCGGCGGCAACGACATCAAAATCGCTTCGGTGTTGCCACCGGTTTTGAGGCCGAATGTCGTGCCTCGGTCGTACAGCAAGTTAAACTCGACATAGCGCCCACGGCGGATCAGTTGTGCCTCGCGTTCCTCGGGTGACCAAGTCTCGCGCATACGGCGCCGTACGATGGCCGGATAGGCGGCTAAAAATGCTTCTCCGACATCGCGGGTGAATCTGAAGTCGGCTTCCACGTCGCCGGTATCCAAATAGTC
>NCFD01000034.1 GCA_002281005.1 Acidocella sp. 35-58-6
AATTTTTGGAAATTCTGCGGGCCGATGGCGATCATCACCGGCAGGCCGATAGCCGACCACACCGAATACCGCCCCCCGACCCAATCCCAAAACCCGAAAATTTTCGATGGTGGGATACCAAATGAGGCAACCTTATCGAGCGCTGTCGACAGCGCTACGAAATGCGAGCTGACAGCGGCTTCTCCCAGTGCGTCAGCAATCCAGCGCCGAGCCGAATGGGCGTTGGTCATGGTTTCAATTGTGACGAAGGTTTTTGAGGCGATGATGAACAAAGTTCGTGCGGGGTTGAGCGTACGCAGAGTATCAGTAAGATGAGCACCATCGACATTTGAGACAAAATGCAGACGCGGACCATCATGATACGGAGCCAATGCGCCGGTGACCATTACCGGGCCGAGGTCAGAGCCGCCGATGCCGATACTCACGACGTCGGTGAAAGATTTACCGTCAGCGGCGGCTATCGCCCCAGACCGCACGCCATTTGAAAATTCGTAGAGTCTGGCAAGTGTTTCACGCACCATGGGCATAATATCCGCGCCATCAAGCATAATGGGTGACGAGGACATGTTGCGGAGCGCGGTATGCAAGACAGCACGATTTTCAGTGGTGTTGATCTTCTCACCGGCAAACATAGCATCGCGCTTGGCACCGACATCAGAGGCCATCGCCAAATTAAGAAGTGCCTGTAAACTCTCGCTGGTCAGGCTAGTTTTTGAATAGTCCAGCAGCATATCCTCAAAGGATGCTGAAAATTCGTGATAACGGTTTGGATTATTTGCAAATAAATTGCGTATTGATTTATCATGCTGTTCAAACATCTGCAGTGCAGCCCAGGCGTTTTGGTTCATTTAAATTTATCCTGCCGGTGAATATGCAAACCTGCCGCTTGCTTTGCCGCCTCAGTAATGGTCGTCCAGTGGGCAGCACCAATAATGGCGCGGCCAACCATCCAGGAACCGCCGACACAAATCACGTTCGGCAAATTTAAGTAACGCGGCGCGGATTCCACCGTAATGCCGCCAGTGGGGCAAAAGGTGAGTTGCGGCAGCGGAGAGGCGATCGCCGATAAAAACGCGGCGCCCCCAGCGGGTTCAGCCGGGAAAAACTTAGCGAACGTATAGCCACGTTCAATCAGCGCCATCGCCTCAGAGGCGGTCGAGACGCCAGGCAGCGGGGCAAGCCCAGCATCTGCCGCGGCATCAGCCAAGGTTTTTGTGGTGCCTGGTGACACCGCAAAACGAGCACCCGCTTTGGCAGAAGCTACGTATTGCGCGGGCGTTAGCACCGTGCCGACCCCAACAATCGCCTCCGGCACCTCGGCTGCAATTGCGCGGATTGCTTCCAAACCTAAAGATGTGCGCAGGGTAATTTCAATAACAGGCAGGCCCCCTGCTACCAAGGCTCGCGCCAGAGGCACCGCATGGGCAAGGTCGTCAATGATGACCACCGGAATGACCGGCGCGGCACCGAGAATTTCGGCTAGTCCATCTTGCAGGCTCATGCAGTTACTTTCGCAAATATGCTCGCACCCGTGTCGGCGGTGCTGACGATGTGACGGAAGGCGCCGAACAATTCCCGGCCTACGCCCGTTTGGTTAGCTGATAAGTCGGCCTGTACATGCGCACGTGCCGCCCATATGGCGGGGTCTACCAACACGGTCAGGTGGCCGTTGGTGCCATCAACACGAATGATATCGCCGTCACGAATTTTTCCAATCGCACCATCATCGGCAGCCTCTGGCGTGACATGAATGGCTGCCGGAACTTTACCTGAAGCGCCCGATAAGCGACCATCAGTGACCAAGGCGATTTTGAAGCCTTTATCCTGCAACACACCCAGCGGCGGCATCAACTTGTGCAACTCCGGCATACCGTTGGCCTTCGGTCCCTGGAAGCGCACCACCACAACCATATCGTGATAAAGCTCACCGGCCTTGAAGGCGGCTTGCACCTCGTCCTGGCTATGAAAAACCCTCGCAGGCGCCTCAATGATATGACGCTCCACCGCCACCGCCGAAGTTTTAATAACCGCACGCCCTAAATCGCCATCGAGCACCCGCAAGCCACCCGTTGGCTGGAATGGATTTTTAACACTGCGCAGCACGGCCTCATCGCCGCTCGCTGTGGCCGCTGGGAGCCATATCACGTCGCCTTGGGGGTTGAGCCTGGGCTCGGTTGCATAGGCGGCGAGCCCCTGCCCCGAAACCGTTTCTACGTCTTCATGCAATAGGCCAACACTGAGAAGTTCACGGATTACAAACCCCATGCCACCAGCAGCATGAAAATGATTCACATCCGCCGAGCCGTTAGGATAAATCCGGGTCAGTAGCGGCACCACTTCAGCGATATCAGAAATATCATCCCAGGTAAGTGCAATGCCACCCGCGGCGGCCATGGCGAGAAGATGCAACGTATGATTGGTTGAACCACCCGTGGCATGCAGCCCGACGATACCATTGACGAAGGCCTTTTCATCCAACAACGCGCCCACCGGTGAATAGTCGTTACCAGTCGCGGTCATCGCCATAACGCGTTTGGTGGCTGCGTTGGTTAACGCATCTCGCAGCGGCGTATTCGGGTTGATGAAGGCTGCACCAGGAAGATGCAGTCCCATTATTTCCATCATCATCTGGTTGGTGTTGGCGGTCCCATAAAAAGTGCAGGTGCCGGGGCCGTGGTATGATTTTGCTTCGGCTTCCAATAAATCTGCCCGGCTGACTTTGCCTTCAGCATAAAGCTGCCGAATTTTAGATTTTTCATTGTTTGGCAAGCCTGATGTCATCGGCCCCGCGGGAATAAACATGGCCGGCAGGTGCCCAAAAGCGAGAGCGCCAATCACCAGCCCCGGCACAATTTTGTCGCAAATTCCCAAAAATGCCGCAGCATCAAATGTCTGGTGCGATAATGCGACGGCGGTTGAAAGTGCGATCACATCGCGCGAAAACAGCGAAAGTTCCATTCCGGCTTCACCCTGCGTAATGCCATCACACATCGCAGGCACACCGCCGGCCACCATCGCCACGCCACCTGCTTCACGCGCTGCAGCGCGGATTAAATCAGGGAAGCGCTCATAAGGCTGGTGCGCCGAAAGCATGTCGTTATAGGCGGTCACGATACCAAGACTTGCGCCGTTGCCTGAGCGCAGCACGGCTTTATCCCCCGGTGCGCAGGCAGCGAACCCATGGGCCTGATTGGCACAGCCCAACGCCTGACGATGCGGAGATGCACTGCCGGCAGCAGCGATACGCTGCAAATACGCGGTACGCGCTATTTTACTACGCGCAATAATCCGTTCAGTCACCGCCTGTATGTGTGGATGAACCATGTTAAGGACTCCAAAATATTTCGGGCGCTGGCTGGCGTGCCAGCACCGCTGAAACCGGCATCGCGATCGTTAAATTTTCCAGTACCCGGCGCTTGGTTTCGCCTTCAATATGCAACGCCACATAATCCGCCGCTAAAAGCACCGGCAGTGTCAGCGTTATGCGAGGCTCAACAGCGGCCTCGGCTCGTAGCGATTCGACCAGGATGCCGGGCCCGGGTTCCAAGGCTTGCATCAGCCTGTCACCACCGGGGAAAAATGACGCGGTGTGACCGTCGGTTCCCATCCCGAGAACCACAGCGGCAAATGGCAAAGGCATTGCAGCCACCATGTTGTTTACCAACACACAACCTTCCTCAGGCGCTGGCGCATCGGTGACCAGGGGCAGAAATCGCGCGCTGGCGGCGTGGCTTTTCAATAAGTGCCGACGCACCAAACCGGCGTTCGAGCGGGGCGAAGTTTCAGGCACCCAGCGATCATCAACCAAGGTGATGGTGATGGCTGACCAATTCAAGTCCTTGGCGGAGAGAACATCAAAGAACCTTAATGGCGTGGTGCCGCCGGAAACCGCCAAAGCTGCCTGGCCGTCGCGTGAGATGCGGGCCAGCAAAGCACGGGAGACCGCATCAGCTAGCGCCTCTGCCAAAGCCTCGGAATTTGCAAAAGCTCTCACGTGCCGCCGTCTAGCCAAGTACGGCCATCACGCTCGATCAGTGCAATTGCCGCTGAAGGCCCCCAGGTTCCAGCCGTGTAGGGCTTCGGAACTTCATTAGATTCACTCCAGGCATTCAAAATCGGATCGATCCATATCCAGGCGGCCTCAACCTCATCGCGCCGCATGAACAATGTCTGGTCGCCGCGTACAACATCCAGCACCAGTCGTTCATAAGCGTCGGGGTTGCGTACTTGAAAGGTGGTGGCGAAGCTCATGTCCAATGGCACTTGGCGCAACCGCATGCCGCCGGGGCCTGGGTCTTTGGTCATCAGCCATAGTTTTACGCCTTCGTCAGGCTGCAAGCGGATGACAAGCCGGTTTGCCACGATCGTGCCGGCCTGTTCATCGAAAACCGAATGCGGAATGGGCCGGAATGCGATGACAATTTCCGAAACACGCTCGGCCAGGCGCTTACCGGTCCGCAGATAAAACGGCACGCCCGCCCAGCGCCAATTTTCAATTTCGGCTTTCAGCGCCACGAAGGTTTCAGTGGTGCTGGTATCTGCGCCCAATTCATCGAGATATCCCGGCACCGCGCCTCCCGCCGAGGCGCCAGCGCGATATTGTCCGCGTACCACCGTATGGGTGGAGAGCGCATCGCCAACCGGTTTAAGCGCACGCAGTACCTTTAGCTTTTCATCACGCACGGCGTCGGCATTTAGCCGTGCCGGAGGTTCCATGGCCACCAGGCACAGCAACTGCAAAATGTGATTCTGCACCATGTCGCGTAGCGCACCTGCGGTATCATAGTAACCCGCCCTGCCCTCAACGCCCAGGCTCTCCGCGACGGTAATTTGCACATGGTCAATATGGGCTGCATTCCACAACGGCTCAAACAAACCATTGGCAAAACGCAACGCCATTAAGTTCTGCACGGCTTCCTTACCGAGGTAATGATCGATACGATACACGCGGTCTTCAGGGAAAACCTTGCCAACATCCTCATTAACCAGCCGCGCTGAGTCCAAATCCTTGCCAATCGGCTTTTCCACCACCACCCGCGCATTTTTATGGGCCAGGCCAAACCGGCCCAGGCGCTCACAGATAGGGCCGAACAAGGCCGGCCCGGTGGCCAGATAAAATACCTGCACCCGGCCGGGAAGCTCATGCAGCACCGCAGCCAGTTCCTCCCATCCCACATCACTGTCAGCTTGCGCGGAAACGTAGCGCAACCGCTCAATGAAGCGTTCCACATCTGCCTCCGAGCGCTCGTCAGCCGGAACATGGTCCAGCACCGCTTGGCGCGCCATGGCAATGTAGGCGGCCTCGCTCAGCGGCCCGCGTGAGACACCGACGATGGTGGCATCGCGTGGCAATTGTCCGGCAACATCGCGCTGAAACATAGCGGGGATCAATTTGCGGCGTGCCAAATCTCCGGTGGCACCAAACACCACGAGCACAAACGCAACAACAGGGATCACACGGCTGGTCATCATGGGTCGAACGCTTTCAAAATTCCGGTCCGCTCCGGCAGGCCGCGCCATAACCGGTACAGGCTACACCGCTCACGATGCAAGCAAACCTTATAATATATCATGATTTCAATTAGTTAATTGCATCCGGCCATCCCCCGCCGAGGTCTGCACATCAATCATGCCGCGATTGAGGCTCAGCCGCGCAACTGGTGATCTAGGTTGACCCATGGGATTATGGTTTATCACCTCACAGCCCCCTGCGGCCATGCGCGAGGGAATTTTGACATAAAGGATAAATATTGTGCCTGAAAAAGCCAAAAATGTCGCGATCGTGGGGGCCGGTCTGGTGGGGGCCGGTTGGGCCGTGGTGTTTGCCCGCGCTGGGCACAAAGTGAAGGTTTATGACGCGAGCGAGGCCACACGGTTGGGCCTGCAGGCGCACCTTGGTGCCTCACTCGAAGCCTTGAATCGCCATGGTTTAGTGACCGAGACGCCCGCTGCGATCAATACCCGGATACAGATTGTTGAGACCTTGCCGCAAGCGGTCGCTGATGCTGATTATATCCAGGAGTCGGTTTTTGAGCAGTTGGAACTCAAGCAGGCGGTCTCAGCGGAAATTGAACAGGCAATGGCCTCGCATGCCGTGGTGGGAAGCTCCACATCAGGATTTTCCGGCTCATCCTTCATGGCGAACCTCACCCGTCGCACGCAGTTTTTGGTGGTGCACCCGGTTAATCCGCCGCAAGTCATCCCGGTTGTTGAAATTGTGCCAACGCCCTGGACCAATCCGCAGGTGGTTGGCGAGGTGCGCAGCTTCATGCAGGCCATTGGCCAGGTGCCCGTGGTACTGAACAAGGAAATTGATGGATTTATTTTAAACCGGCTGCAAGGCGCCTTGCTGGATGAAGCCTGGAAGTTGTTTGAGGAAGGGTATGCAACCGCCGCTGACATCGATGCCACGGTCTCTGAGGGGCTCGGGCTGCGCTGGGCTTTCATGGGGCCGTTCGAGACCATTGATTTGAATGCACCGCGCGGCATTGAGGACTACGCGCAGCGATTTAGCGGCATGTACCAACGCCTAGCGTCGCTGCGGCATGAGGCCGGTGCGTGGCCGAAAGAAACCATCGACCGGGCAACCGCCGAATGCCGGTCAACACTTCCGGTTGAGGGCCTGACCGCACGGCGCCAATGGCGCGATGAGCGGTTGATGGCGTTGATTGCTCATAAAAAACAGCAGCCGAAAGGCTGACTTATCGTCCACGGCTGCCTATGTTCACCCCATCGTTAAACGAAGGACCCGCATCATGTTGAACCAGAACACTAAACTGCCCCTGAAAGACCCTAGCTTGTTCCGTGAGGCCAATTATATAGGAGGCCAATGGATTGAGGCCGATAACGGCAAATGGCTGGAGGTCAAAAACCCGGCGACTGGCGCGTTGGTTGGGCGGGTTCCGGCTGTTGGTAAGGCTGAAACCAAACGCGCCATTGAGGCAGCGTACGCAGCGCAAAAACCTTGGCGGAAATTACTGGCCAAGGAGCGTTCAGCTATTTTACGCAAACTTTTCGATTTGATGATTGCCAATGCAGACGATCTGGCGGTGATCATGACCGCCGAGCAAGGCAAGCCGCTGGCCGAAGCCAAAGGCGAAATTATTTATGCAGCGAGCTTCATTGAGTGGTTTGCCGAGGAAGCAAAGCGGGTTTACGGCGATACCATTCCACAAAACGCCCTTGGCCGGCGGATTTTGGTGCAAAAGGAACCGGTGGGCGTATTTGCCGCTATCACGCCTTGGAATTTTCCCGCGGCCATGATTACCCGCAAGGCTGGCCCGGGATGGGCGGCTGGCTGCACGGGGGTAATTCGTCCGGCGAGCCAGACACCGTTCTCGGCCATTGCCTTGGCCGTTTTAGCGGAACGTGCCGGGATGCCGGCCGGCGTTTGCAATGTGATTACCGGGCCTTCCGGCGAAACGGGCGCTGAGCTGACGTCCAACCCAATGGTGCGCAAACTTACCTTTACAGGCTCCACCGAAGTGGGAGCCAAGTTGATCGCGCAATGCGCCCCTACGGTAAAAAAACTCTCCATGGAATTAGGCGGCAATGCGCCATTCATCGTGTTTGACGATGCGGATTTGGATGAAGCCGTGAAAGGCGCGATTGCCAGCAAATTCCGCAACGCCGGCCAGACCTGCGTATGCGCAAACCGGCTGCTGGTGCAGGATGGGGTGTTTGACGCCTTTGCTGAAAAATTAAAAGTAGCCGTACAGGCCTTGAAGGTTGGTAACGGCATGGAGCCGGGCGTGACTCAGGGCCCGATGATCAATTTTTCTGCTGTTGAAAAAGTTGAGGAACATATTGCGGATGCTCTGAAAGGTGGCGCGCGCGTCATTACCGGCGGTAAGCGCCATGCTCTGGGCGGCAATTATTTCGAGCCGACGATTTTGGCGGATGTGCCGCATAACGCCAAAGTATTTTATGAGGAGACCTTTGGGCCATTAGCACCTTTGTTCCGCTTCAAAACCGAAGAGGAAGCCATTGCATTGGCAAACGACACTGAATTTGGCCTCGCCTCGTATTTTTATGCGCGTGATATCGGCCGGATTTTCCGCGTGATGGAGGCGCTGGAATATGGCATCGTGGGCGTGAACGAGGGCATTATCTCGACTGAGGTTGCGCCATTTGGCGGTATGAAATCATCGGGGCTGGGCCGCGAGGGTTCTAAATACGGCATCGAGGATTACATGGAGATCAAGTACGTGGCCCTAGGCGGCATCGCCGAATAATCAGGGCTTGGCGAACACCACCACGCTCTCGAGATTTTCCGAGTATGGGAATTGATCGATGGGCGTGGCGCTGACCACCTCATACCCGGCGCGTTTTAAGGCAAATGCGTCGGTTGCCAAAGCATCCGGGTTACAACTGACGTAGATAATGCGGGGCACTGATGCAGCGGCAAGGTTTTTCATTTGCGGCCCGGTGCCACCGTAGGGCGGGTCTAGCACCACAACCGCCGCTTTGGTCATGTCAGCAACCATTAAAGGCCGCCTGGTCAAATCGCGCACGGCGACGCTCATGCGCCCGGCCAGATTGGCTTTTCGCAGCGCCAATTCATGTGCGGCCACCGCATCAGCAGCACCTTCATAGGCTTCGACCCGGCCATGCGGCACTAATGCAAAGCTGAGCGTGCCGACCCCAGCATAAAGTTCC
>NCFD01000386.1 GCA_002281005.1 Acidocella sp. 35-58-6
TCTAGTAGCCGCAGCTTGATGGTGCTGGCCGCCTGCGCCGGAGCCGCCAAGGCAACCGCCGCTCCTAGCCCTGCGGCACCTTGTAGAATTTGTCGACGACTGGTCATGGCGATGCTCCGATGGTAGTGGCGTGACTACCGTCTGAATTAAGCGACGGGCATGAACACTGCATGAAATCGCAGGCTCAGTCGTGCAGCGCTACCCCCAGACGCCCCGCGATATCTTGAATGAACTGCCAGGCCACCCGCCCCGAACGCCCGCCGCGCGTGACCGACCATTCCACTGCCGCGGCGTGAAGGTCCTCGGTGCTGATCGGTAGTTTATAGGCGGCGGCATAGCCGTCGATCATCGCGAAAAACTGCTCCTGGTTGCCATTATGAAAGCCCAGCCAAAGCCCGAAACGGTCGGAGAGGGAGACCTTCTCCTCCACCGCCTCGCCGGGGTTGATGGCGGTTGAGCGCTCGTTATCGATCATATCCCGTGGCATCAGGTGGCGGCGGTTTGAGGTGGCATAGAACAGCACGTTATCGGGCCGGCCTTCGATGCCGCCATCCAGAACCGATTTCAGGGCCTTGTAGTCAGCATCTTCTTTCTCGAACGACAAATCATCGCATAAAATCAGGCAGCGCCGGGGTTGCGGGCGCAGAATATTCAGCAAAGCGGGCAGGGTGCGGATATCCTCCCGGTGGATCTCAATCAGCGCCAACGCGCTGGGTGTAGCCTCGTTGACAGTGGCGTGCACCGCCTTCACCAGCGAAGATTTGCCCATACCTCGAGCACCCCACAGCATGGCATTGTTGGCCGGCAAGCCTCGGGCAAAGCGCTGGGTATTCTCCAGCAAAATCTCTTTCTGCCGCTCGACCCCCTGTAACAATGCCAGCGGCACGCGTGAAACCTTCGGCACTGCCGCCAAAGCGGGTGGGGCAGGGTACCAGACAAAGGCATCGGCACCCATTAAATCGGGTGTTCCGGCCACTGCGGGGCTTAAGCGTTCCAGGGCTTCGGCGATCCGGCGTAGCAAACTCTCATCCATCTAAATTCTGTCCCCTGTTGACTGGCGAGCGGCGCACCCTATGGTCCGGCGCAAATCACTGCAACCAGGAACCAGTATGCTCATTTCATCAGCCTATGCCCAAACCGCCACCGCCGCTGCCCCGAGCAGCATGGCGGGTCTCATTCAATTTGCCCCGATTCTGCTCATTATGGTGGTGTTCTACTTCCTGCTTATCCGCCCGCAGCAGGCTCAGGCCAAGGAGCTGAAGCTCAAGCAAGCCTCGCTCACCCGGGGCGATAAGGTTGTTACCGCCGGTGGGATTGTAGGCGTCGTGAAAAAGGTCACCGAGGGTTCCACCGAAGTAGACGTTGAAATTGCTCCGAACGTAATCGTCAGCGTGGTGCGCTCGACCATTACCCAGGTGATCGCTCAAGCCAAAGCTGACAAGGTTTAACGAAA
>NCFD01000035.1 GCA_002281005.1 Acidocella sp. 35-58-6
GCCAGCACATAGGCTGTATTAAAAATATTCAGCCCCTTATTTTCCATCGCCCCAGCATTGAAATCCGAAACCGCGGCGATATTGAAAACATCGAGGTCATATTCCAGACCAAAAGTTTCCTCGTCCCACTTCATCGCCGATTTCACCGCCGCCATCGCGTGACCACAACGAGATTCCTCACCCGCCTGCACATAAATACCAAGCTCAACTTTTTTACCCGACATGGTGGTGAACTCATCCTTCACCGCCACCAAGTCCGCCGCCACCAGCGCAAATAAATACGAAGGCTTCGGATGCGGGTCGATAAACCGCGCCCAGATTCTACCGCCCTCCTCGCCCTGTGCCACCTTGTTGCCGTTGGAGAGCAGCACCGGATATTTCGCCGGGTCAGCGTGCAACGTCACGCTATAGCGCGACATCACATCAGGCCGGTCCGGGAAATAGGTAATTTTGCGAAACCCCTCCGGCTCACACTGTGTAAAAAAACCAGCGCCTGACATATATAAGCCTGAGAGTTCGGTATTTTGCTCCGGCACAATATTCACCACCGTTTCCAGCGTAAACTCATCGGGTACATCGGGGATGGTCAATTTACCGGGGCTCAGCGTGTAACGGTTATCGCCAAGCGTCTCGCCATTCAGCTTCACCGAGAGCAATTCCAACTGCCGTCCATCCAACGCCAAAGGGCCTGCCGTATTGCGGCGAATTTTCATAACAGCGGTAACTTTGGTCGCATCCGGCGCCAGGTTGAAATCCAATGATACATCGTCCACCCAAAAAACCGGCGGGGTGTAATCCGCCAAACGGATAGCGCTACGTGCGGGGGCTGCAATTTGTCCGTCGGCCATGAATGTTCCTTCTGTACTGGCGAAAGTGAATACTGATGGCATATGGTATGCCATGCGTGATGATCCATCAAAATTGACGCTCAGCCTGCATCCCGCCATCGCCGATATCGGCGCGGCGGCCTGGGATGCCTGCGCTGGCACTGATAACCCTTTCGTCTCATACGGTTTTTTGTCAGCCCTTGAGGATAGCGGTTCGGTCGGCAAGCGCTCCGGCTGGCACCCGCGCCATGCCGTGCTGAAGGACCAGTTCGGTGAGATTGCCGCAGTGGCACCCACCTACGCCAAAACCAATTCCTACGGCGAATACGTGTTCGACCACGCCTGGGCCAACGCCCTGGAGCAAGCCGGGGGCCGCTATTACCCAAAATTGCAGGTGGCCGTGCCTTTTTCCCCGGTACCAGGGCCGCGCCTGCTCTGCCGCCCCGGCTTGCCTGTTGCGGCTATGGGTGAAGCGCTCATCCAGGCCACCAAGGAGCTCGGTTGTTCCTCCGTGCATGTGACGTTTTGCAGCGAACCCGAATGGACCGAACTCGGCCAAAATGGCTGGCTACAGCGCCTTGGCACGCAGTTTCACTGGGATAACCAGAATTACCAGACATTCGATGATTTTCTGGCTGCTTTGTCATCGCGCAAGCGCAAGGCCATCAAGCGCGAGCGGCGTGACGCCAGCGCCGGGCTAACCTTTAAAGCCCTTAGCGGGCCAGCATTAACCCCCGCCGTCTGGGACGCCTTCTATCAATTTTACCTCTCCACGGTGGACCGCAAATGGGGTGGCGCCTACCTCACCCGCGATTTTTTCAGCTTGCTGGGCGAGCGGTTGGGCGAAAAAGTGGTGCTGATGATCGCCGAACGTGACGGCAAGCCCATCGCCGGGGCGCTCAATTTGCGGGGCAGTGAGGCATTATATGGCCGCAATTGGGGCTGCAGTGAGGACATCCCCTTCCTGCATTTTGAACTCTGCTATTATCAGGCCATCGACTACGCTATTGCCCATGGGGTGAAGCGCGTTGAAGCCGGTGCCCAGGGCGAGCATAAAATCCAGCGCGGTTACATCCCCAAACCCACCTATTCCGCGCATTGGATCGCCCACAAAGGCCTCGCGAATGCCGTCGCCGACTTCCTGGATGGCGAACGCCCGGCGATGCAGCGCGCCATGGTAGCGATGGCCGAGGACAGCCCCTACAAAAAAGCGGCTGAGGCTGATTAAGCAACAGCATATTCTTGCCAAACTGCCACCAGGCTTTATGAGCCCGTTATGGTCGCGCCATTCACCTCCGCTTTCATACCCGGGCTCAGCCTCGGCCTTAGCTTAATTATCGCCATAGGTGCCCAAAACGCCTTTGTTTTGCGCCAAGGGTTGCGTAAGGAGCATGTTTTTGCGGTCTGCCTCGTTTGCGCTACATCCGATGCAATATTGATCGCGGCGGGAGTCGCGGGTTTCGGCCAAATCATTGCAAAATTGCCCTGGCTGGAACCTGTCATGCGCTACGGCGGTGCGGCATTTTTAATTATTTACGCCATCCGCACGTTTATATCGGCCGGACGTCACAATGCGGGCCTGTCGCCGCTTGATGGTCCGGTCTCCAGCTTCAAAAAAACGCTGTTGACCGTCATCGGTTTCACCTGGCTGAACCCGCACGTGTATCTGGACACGGTGGTATTATTAGGCTCGGTTTCGACCCAATATAGCGGCCACAAGCTAGCCTTCGCCCTGGGAGCGATGTCCGGGTCCGTGCTGTTCTTTTTCTCTCTCGGCTATGGGGCACATTATCTGCGCCCGCTGTTTGCCAGCCCCGCTTCCTGGCGCGTGCTGGACATCGTCATCGGCTGTATCATGGTGAGCGTCGCATTGAGTTTGGTTCTTTAAGCGCTTCGTCACCGCTTGCCTTTCCGTATCAATGATAATGGGCTAACCCCCGCCTATGGTTAAAGTACGTTTCGCCCCCAGCCCCACCGGCTATCTGCATGTCGGCAACGCCCGCGCAGCCTTGGTTAATTTCCTGTTCGCCCGTAGCCAAGGCGGGCATTTCCTGCTCCGGCTGGATGATACCGACTCTGAGCGCGGCCGCCCTGAATATGAGCAAGGCATTTATGATGACCTGCACTGGCTGGGCCTGACCTGGGATTCCACCGACAAACAATCCCTGCGCTCGGCCCGCTACATGGATGTTGCCGAAACCCTGAAAACCGCCGGCCGCCTCTACCCGTGCTTTGAGAACGAGGACGAACTGGCCGCTAAACGCGCCGCCCTCATCAAACGCAAGCTCCCCCCGGTATATGATCGCGCTGCCCTGTCGCTGACGCCGGCGCAACGCGCCGCTGCCGAAGCGGCCGGCAAGCGCCCCCATTGGCGCTTCAAACTCTCCGACGGTGCAGCCTCCTGGCAGGATTTGGTGCTCGGGGGCCGCACCGTGAAGTTCGCCACGGTGTCGGACCCGGTACTAATCCGCGCCGATGACACACCTTTATATACGTTTACCTCGGTGGTGGACGATGTTGACCATGAAATTACCCACATCATCCGCGGTGAAGACCATGTCACCAACACCGCCGTCCAGATCGACCTATTCCAGGCCATCACCCACGCGCCGCTGCCCCGTTTCGCGCATCTGCCGCTGATCAGCGATGGCGATGGCGGCAAATTATCGAAGCGCCTCGGCAGTGTCTCGCTGCGTGCCATGCGTAAGGACGGCATCGAAGCCGCTACCATCACCGCCTATCTGGCCCGCCTCGGCACCAACAAAGACCCCGCCCCGTTGAGCCTCGATGAACTGGCCGCCGCCTTCAACATCAACGATTTTGGCCGCTCATCACCCCGCTTCGACCCCAAGCAGTTGCTCGCCCTGAACCGCAAAATTCTGCACGGCATGGAATTCGCGCAGGTGCGAGACCGCTTGCCCGAAGGCGCCACCGAAGCTTTCTGGCTGGCAGTGCGCGGCAATCTCGATATGCTCACCGAAGCCCGCCAATGGTGGGACATCGTCAACGGCGATATTGCCCCTCCGGACGTAACGCCCGAGGAAGCCGCTGTTATCGCCGCGGCCCTGAAAACCCTGCCGCCCGAGCCCTGGGATCACGCGACCTGGAAGCCCTGGGTGGCGGAAACCGCCGCGGCTAGCGGTGCCAAAGGCCGCGCCTTGTACCATCCGCTCCGCCTCGCCCTCACTGGGGAGGAGCAAGGGCCGGAAATGGCGGTGTTGTTGCCGTTATTGGGGCGTAACCGCGTGACTGAACGTTTGAGCCGCCTCGTTGTATAGCGCCTCCCGCACGGCTATGGTCTGGCAGCGTAAATAAAGGGTTGAGTTCGCGTGGTTGATATTTTTGACGAAGTTTCAGAGGATTTACGGGCGGAGCAGGCTGCAAACCTGCTGAAACGCTACGGCGGTCTGCTGATCGGCGCCGCGATCCTGGTGCTCATCGGGGTTGGCGCTCAGCAAGGCTGGGACTATTATCAGACCCAACAGAATAACAAGGCGGCGCTGAGCTTTATCGCCTTAACCGACCAGATTGACGCTCAGGGCGACAGCATCACCAACGACCAGCGCGTGGCAGACGCCAAAGCCCTCGTTAATTTTGCGGCCTCCGCCCAGCCGGGCTACCGTACACTCGCCAAGTTGCGGGCCGCGGCCTTGTACCAGGATGCTGGCCAGGTTGACGCGGCCGAGGCCCTTTGGAACGACGTGGGGTCTGATAGCAGCGCCGACATACTGTTTAGAGATTTAGGCAACTTGCTCTGGGCCCAGCACGCGCTCGGCACCGCACCGGATGATGTCGTGGCTGCGCGTCTGCGGCCTCTCACGGTGCCTGAGAATCCTTATCACGCCCTGGCGGAGGAAACCCAGGCACTGCTTTATCTGCATGAAGGCAAACCAGACCAAGCCAAAGCCCTGTTCTCCCAAATTTCTGCTGACCCCAACGCACCGGAGGCGGTTCGTAACCGTGCCGACGGGCTCCTCGCCAAGCTGAACGGATAAAATAAATCATGACAAAAACAGTAGGGCGCCGCGCCGCGCTCATGATGCCAGTTGGGTTGTTGCCGTTGGGCTTGGCAGCCTGCGGCGACGCCAAAAAGAATTTACCCGTGGGAACTGAGATCCCGGTTGTCGCGGTCTCCGGACCGCTTGAAAAATCTCCCCCCGCGCCGTCTGTCGTAGTTCCAGCGCCGGCCGGCCTGCAAAGCTGGCCACAAAATAATGCTAACCCCACCCATGCCACCGGCAATCTCGCCGGACCCCGCGGTCTCGCCCAGGCGTGGCGTGCCAATATCGGCCAAGGCGGTGGCTACCGGCAGCCACTTGAAGCGAGCCCCGTGGTCGCCGAGGGCAAGGTGTTTGCCATGGATGCCAATGGCAACATCACCGCACTTTCCGCTGCCAGCGGCGGGCATATTTGGCACACGAATACCCGGCCAAAACATTCCACGGTCCTGAACATTGGCGGCGGACTTGGCTATGATAGCGGCGTTCTCTACGCCACCACCGGCTACGCCGAACTACTGGCGCTCGACCCCGCCAGCGGCAACATTAAATGGCGTCAGCCGTTGGATTTCCCTGCGCGTTCCGCCCCCACCATCGCAGGGGGAATTGTTTCATTAATCACCCAAAACGATCTGCTGCTCACCTTCAACGCGGCAAGCGGCACACCTGGTTGGCGTTTTATCGGTAAGGTTGGGGACATTAAAGCCTCGGTCGCCGTCACTGGTGCCCCCGCTTACAGTTCCGGCATTCTGGTCGCAGGGTTTTCATCCGGCACCTTAGCGGCCTTGGATGCCAACTCCGGCACGCCGATCTGGGAGAAAAGTTTTGCCTCGGTGTTTGGGCAGTCCAGCCCGGTGGATTTCTCCGACATCGCAGCCGCCCCGGTCATCGCGGGCGACGTGGTTTACGCGATTGGTCTGGGCCGCTCGATGCAGGCCATCGACCTGCATTCCGGTGCCAAGGTGTGGGAACATAGCGCGGCTGGTAATCAGACCATCTGCGTGGCCGGTGGTTTCGTGTTTGTTCTGACCACCGATCAAAAATTGGCCGCGATCCATGCTGACGACGGGTTGGTGAGTTGGACCCTGCAAATGCCGCCCTTCAAGAACATGAAAAAACTGAAAAACCCCATCATCTGGGCTGGACCTATCATGATGAACGGTCTGCTGGTTCTCACCAACGACCATGGCGAAATCGCGATGGTTGATCCTGTTGCGGGAGCCATTACATCAACCAGCAACATCGACGGCCCGGCTGATTTGCCGCCTATCGCTGTCGCGGGGGCCATGCTGGTGCTCACCCGCAACGCCACACTCACCGCTTATAGCTGATCTGAACCAATGTTATGTTGCCTAAAGCGCTACCCCGAGTGGTTATCACTGGCCGCCCAAATGTGGGGAAATCCACACTTTTCAACCGGCTAGTCGGCCAACGTCTCGCCCTGGTGGCTGACACACCCGGGGTGACGCGCGACCGTAAGGAAGCCGAAGCAGTGCTGGCGGGCACCAAAGTATTGCTGGTCGACACAGCAGGTTTGGAAGAAGCCGCACCTGACACGCTGCCGGGACGGATGCGCGCCTCCACCGGTGCTGCCATCGACGACGCGGCACTAATTTTATTTTGCTACGACGTCCGTACCGGGCTGCTGCCCGAGGACCGCTATTTCGCCACCTGGCTGCGCCGCTCCGGCAAGCCGGTTCTGGTGGTTGCCAATAAAGCCGAGGGCCGCGGCGGCGCGGCGGCGGCGATGGAAGCCTTTGAACTGGGGTTGGGCGAGCCCGTGGCCATTTCCGCCGAGCATAACGAGGGCGTTTACGACTTGATGCGGGAAATCGCCGAGCGTTTGCCGCCACCGCTTGAGGACGAAGAAGAGCCAACCGGCGAGAATCTGCCGCTGCATTTCGCCATCGTGGGCCGCCCCAACGCCGGTAAATCCACTCTGATGAATTACCTGCTGGGCGCCCAGCGCGTTATCACTGGCCCTGAACCGGGCCTAACGCGCGATTCCATCGCGGAGGAATTCACCGGCCCGGACGATAAACTTTATCGTCTGGTGGACACCGCCGGCCTGCGCAAACGTGCCAAGGTCGATGAAGGTTTGGAGCGCATGTCCACCTCCTCCGCCATCGAGGCGCTGAAACGCGCCGAGATGGTGGTGCTGGCCATTGACGCCACCCGTGGCATCGACGAGCAGGATCTGCACATCGCCCGCCTGATCGAACGTGAAGGCCGCGGCTGCATCATCGCACTGACCAAATGGGACGCAGTGGAAGACCGTGGCAGCGCCAGGCAACAAGTGATCGACCGGATTTCAATTTCACTCAGCCAAATGAAGGGGATTGTGATCATCCCGATCTCCGCCGAGACCGGCGAGGGGATGAACAAACTCTACCCGGCCCTGCGCGCCGCCTACGAGCTTTGGAACAAGCGCATCCCCACCAGCGCCCTCAACCGCTGGTTCGAGCACGCGCTGGAGCGCTTCCCACCGCCGCTGGTGGAGGGCCGCCGCCTGAAGCTTCGCTATATTACCCAGGTCAAAGCTCGCCCGCCCACGTTTGCGCTGTTTGGCACCCGCGCCGAGCAAACACCCGACACTTACCACCGTTACTTGGTGAATAATCTGCGTGAAGCCTTTGACATGCCCGGCGTGCCGATCCGCCTGCTGATGCGCGGCACCGACAATCCCTACGTCGATAAGTAATTGTCATAAAACCGCAAAACCTTTGCCGCGATGTTACGCTATACCGCAGACAGGTTTTTCGGGAGTTATGAAATGTCCTTAAGTTTCCGCCGTGCCCTGATGGGCTTTTGTTCTGCCTCGCTGGTGTTGCCGAATTTCACCTTCGCCGCGCCCGCAATCAACACCGCGCCTAGCGCCGATGTAGCGCCCTATGTTGTGGCCGCCGCGCATGAGCCGCACCTGTCGGCCGCACAAATGACTAGCCTGATCCGCCACCATATTAAATATGTGTTCGTGATCTACCAGGAAAACCGCTCCTTTGATTCCTATTTCGGCACCTATCCCGGCGCCGATGGGCTGTATTCTCAACCAGCCAGCGCCACAGCCGGCTTCACCCAGCCGATCACTAATGTTGATGGTAGCACGGGCACGATCCAGCCATTCCTGATCGGCCCGGCGCAATATGCCGCGGATACCGATGATATCGACCATTCTCACCCGCTCACCACCGCCAAAATGGATGTTGTGAATGGCGCGGCGCTGATGGACCATTTTGCTCTGACCGAAGAAAAAAAATACAGCAAAACCGGTAACCCCTCGCTGCTAGCCAAGCAGTTTGGCGAACTCTCGATGGCGTATGAAGATTGCGATACCGTTCCCATATTGTGGAACTATGCCAGCCGCTTCACGTTGTTTGACCATGTGTTCGAGGACATGACCGGCCCCTCCACCCCTGGCAATTTGGCGATTTTTGCCGCGCAGACCGGCGAGACACAATTGGCCAAGCATCCTGACCAGGCCTGGAAAACCGCTGGCGATGCCGGTGAGCCGGTGATTAATGATGATGACCCGAAATGGGGCTCTCCGAGCGACCCGAACGGCAATAAAAATGTGCCAGTCAACCCGCATGATTATAGCGGCAAAACCCCTTATAAAACGCAGCTCAACCAAACCTATGCGTCACTGGCGCTCACCACCGCAGGCAATGGCGTGAAGGCTGAAACCGCCAAAGATGCTGACCCCAAGGGCGATCTTGACGATGTTGCAGAAGATATCAGCTTTGTTCAAAGCCTCAACCAGCATCGGGTGGCTTGGCGCTGGTTTGAAGAAGGCTATGGCAGCGCCGCCAGCGATGCCGCTGGC
>NCFD01000036.1 GCA_002281005.1 Acidocella sp. 35-58-6
GCACGTGAGCACAACCTCAAGAACATCGATATTGCCATACCGCGTGAGCAGTTGACGGTTATCACCGGGCTGTCCGGGTCGGGGAAGTCATCCTTGGCGTTCGATACCATCTACGCCGAGGGTCAGCGCCGCTACGTGGAGAGTTTATCGTCCTACGCGCGGCAGTTTTTGGAATTGATGGGCAAGCCGGATGTCGACTCGATTGAAGGCTTGTCACCGGCGATCTCGATCGAGCAAAAAACCACCTCGAAAAACCCCCGTTCAACGGTCGGCACTGTCACCGAAATTCATGACTACATGCGGCTGCTGTGGGCGCGGGCCGGGGTGCCGTACTCGCCGGTGACGGGTCTGCCGATCGAGGCGCAGAGTGTCGCGCAAATGGTTGACCGCGTGATGGCGATGCAAGAGGGCACAAAATTATTGCTGCTCGCCCCTGTGATTCGCGACCGCAAGGGTGAATACCGCAAGGAGCTTGCCGAGCTGCAACGCCGTGGTTTTACCCGCGCCAAGGTTGACGGCAAACTTTACGAAATCGATCAGGTTCCGGCGCTGAATAAGAAGCTCAAGCACGAAATTGAGGCAGTGGTGGACCGCATTGTGGTTCGCCCGGGCATTGAAAAGCGGCTGGCTGATTCATTCGAGACGGCCTTGGGACTCTCCGATGGTATTGTGTATGCGGAGGGGGCGGACGATGCGGCCCGCACAGTGTTTTCCTCGCGTTTTGCCTGTCCGGTTTCTGGCTTCAGCATCGAGGAAATTGAACCCCGGCTGTTCTCATTTAACTCACCGCATGGCGCCTGCCCGGTATGTGATGGCTTAGGTGCCGAGACTTTTTTTGACCCGCATCTGGTGGTGCCCGATGAACAGCGTGCGCTTAATGAGAGCACCGTGTTGCCTTGGGCGAACGCGCAATCACCCTACTATGACCAAACACTCGCCAGCCTCGCTAAACATTTTGGCGTGAAGATGACCACCCCTTGGGAGGCTCTGCCCGAGGGCGTGCGGGATGCTATTCTCTATGGCACCGGCAAACAGGTTGTTGAGTTTACCTATAAAGACACAGCGCGGGCCTATAAGGTTGAAAAGCCGTTTGAGGGCGTGATTAAAAACCTGGAGCGCCGCTTGCGGGAGACCGACTCCGCCTGGGTGCGCGAGGAATTATCGCGCTACCAGGCGCATCGCCCCTGTGGCACCTGTCATGGAGCGCGCCTGAAGCCTGAAGCCCTGGCGGTAAAAATTGCCGGGAAAAACCTCGCCGAGGTAGCGGAACTCTCCATTGCCAAGGCGCATGATTGGTTCGCGTGCGTTGATAAAACACTCACGCCACAGCGCCGTGAAATCGCCCGGCGCATTTTACGCGAGATCAATGACCGTCTGCAGTTTCTCGTTGATGTGGGTCTGAACTACCTCACTTTGGCGCGTGGCTCGGCGACACTCTCAGGCGGTGAAAGCCAGCGTATCCGGCTGGCCAGCCAAATCGGTTCGGGTCTTACGGGCGTCTTATATGTGCTGGACGAGCCATCCATCGGCCTGCACCAGCGCGATAACGAACGCCTGCTTGGCACGTTGCAGCGCTTGAAAAACCTCGGCAACACGGTGCTGGTAGTGGAGCATGATGAGGACGCCATTCGCAGCGCCGACCATCTCATCGACATGGGTCCTGCTGCCGGTATGAATGGTGGTTATGTGGTGGCGCAGGGAACGCCGGCAGAGGTGGCGGCGAACCCTAAATCCATCACCGGGGATTACCTCTCTGGCCGCAAAATGATCCCGATCCCCAATCCGAGACGTCCGATCAAAAAGGACCGGATGGTTAAGGTCATCGGAGCGCGCGGCAATAATTTGAAAGATGTTACGGCGGCTTTCCCATTGGGTGTATTCACCTGCGTCACCGGCGTTTCAGGCGGCGGTAAATCCACTTTGGTCATCGACACGCTTTATAAAGCTGTGTCGCGTCGTTTGATGGGCTCCGGTGAAGTACCGAGCGCATTTGATAAATTAGAGGGTCTGGAACAGCTCGATAAAATTATCGATATCGACCAATCACCCATCGGCCGCACCCCACGCTCCAATCCTGCAACTTACACCGATTTATTCGCCCCCATCCGCGACTGGTTTTCCGAAATGCCGGAAGCCCGGACGCGCGGCTACAAGCCTGGCCGTTTCAGCTTCAATGTCAAAGGCGGGCGCTGCGAGGCTTGCCAGGGCGATGGTGTTTTAAAAATTGAAATGCACTTCCTGCCCGACGTGTTCGTGACTTGTGATACCTGCAAGGGCAAGCGCTATAATCGTGAAACCCTAGAAGTAAAATTCCGCGAAAAATCAATCGCCGATGTGTTGGATATGACCGTTGACGAAGCCAAGGAGTTCTTCAAGGCAGTTCCCAAAATTCACGACCGGCTCAGCATCCTGCAAAAAGTCGGTCTCGGCTATATCAGCCTCGGCCAGCAGGCGACAACGCTCTCCGGCGGTGAAGCGCAACGGATCAAACTTTCCAAGGAACTCGCCAAACGCCCGACCGGCCGGACCTTATATATTCTAGATGAGCCGACCACGGGCTTGCATTTCGATGATATCCGCAAACTGCTCGAGGTGCTGCATGCGCTGGTTGACGCCGGCAACACCATCATTGTCATCGAACATAATCTCGAAGTCATTAAAACAGCCGACCATGTGATTGATCTGGGCCCTGAAGGCGGCGATGGCGGGGGGCGGATCGTCGCCACTGGCACTCCTGAGGAGATCGCTGCCAACCCGGGGAGTCATACGGGCCGCTTTTTGGCGCCGTTACTGGTACCGGCTAAACCAGTACGCGCCAAAAGGAAGGCCGGCTGAACTGTTTACCGATTGGTCGCGGTGACGACATAAACCGTTGCCGGCAGTTTGATACCGTGAGGACCATCAAACTGCGCCAACGCGGTGCTGATTTCCTCGCGTAAAACTTGCCGGGTTGCCTCGTCAGCCTGTTTCTCATCGGTTAGTGCGCCGGAAGGGCCAAGCAGGCAGGCGATCTGCGCTTCCTCGGTGAGATTTTTCCCGATGATCGGCACCGGTGTTGGCGTCACCGCAATATCGGAATATCCAGCTTTGGTTAAAACCTCAGTGACATAATCGGCGTCGGCAAACGCCATCGGGCCAGGGGCGCGGGCCGGACGTTCTTCAGGATACCCAAGCCTTTTGGCAACCAGTTGAAACGGGATGTTCCAATGCGGGTTTTCATCCAGCGTTGCCCAACACACGAAGCATACCCGGCCACCAGGAACCAGGGCGACGCGTAAGTTTGTGAAGGCCGCAACCGGATCACCGAAAAACATCACCCCAAACCGTGAAGCCAGAACATCAAATTTTGCTGGGCCAAACTCAAAAGTCTGGGCGTCAGCCAGCAAAAATTCCAAACGCGGAATTCCGGCACCGCGCTCCCGTGCCACATTGAGCATCGGTGTTGAAATATCAATCCCAGTGACATGGCCATCAAGCCCGGCTTTATCGGCGAAGCGGAGGGTCGTTGGTCCCATGCCGCAACCGATATCAAGCACGCGCTCGCCAGGTTTTACATCGGCTTGGGTGACCAGCAGGTCAGTGATGGCGGTGAACCGTGAGTCCATCTCATCGCCAATTTTGACCCATTTCGGGCCGGCGACTTCATTCCAGTAGGTAAATTGCTTCTCGTTTGCCATGTCAGATCAATACCGTAGTCATCGCGCAAATACCAACTACCAGAAGGGGGGACATATTGCGGACCATCAGAGCCCAGCATGTGGCCAAAACAATCAGCACATCATAAAAGCTATGCATGCTGCCGAGCGTGATGAGGTTGATCAGCGCGAACCCCAACATGCCAACTACAATCGAATTCAACCCGCGCATGGTCATTACAACGTCCAGCCGATGTCGCAGTCCGTGCCAGAATGGCAATATACCGGCCACCAGCAACAATCCTGGCAGAAATATCGCAACCAGCGAAATGCCAGCGCCTGCCCAGCTTGATGAGGCCGTTGTTGCAACAGCCCCCAAATAAGCGGCGAATGTGAAAAGCGGTCCTGGCATTGCTTGTGCCGCGCCATAACCCGCCAAAAATATTTTTGAACTCACCCATCCGGGTAACACAATGGCGTCATTGAGAAGAGGCAGCACTACATGACCGCCGCCGAATACCAGGGCGCCGGTTCGGTAGAATGCGTTGAACAAACCCCAATTGCCCGTGGCTGGTATTGTCAGTGTCATCACCAAAATTATCAGAAAGGCGGCGATACAGATGATTCCGGCTTTATGGGATAATTTGAAGCCAGGTGATGCCATCGCCGCCGGGTGCTTGGCTGGCCGGTCCAGCAGGTAGCGGCCCACCAAGCCGCCGAGGCTCAAAGCAAAAATTTGCCCCTCGGTGCCGGGCAGCAAGGTGACCACCAGCAGCCCAATTACAGCTAACGTTCGGCAGGAAAAATCCCGGCATAGGCTGTTGGCCATGACCCATACCGCCTGCGCCACGACCGCCAGTGCGGCCAATTGCAGCCCATGTAGAAGCCGCTGGCCAATAGGCGAAGCCTCCAGCCCCCCGGCATTCCGGGCGATGATAAACATCAGGGTAGCTGAGGGCAGCGTAAACCCAACCCACGCCGCGAATCCACCTAGCCAGCCAGCCCGTAAAAGACCTATCCCGAAGCCTGTCTGGCTTGACCCTGGCCCCGGCAGAAACTGGCAGAGCGCGATTAATGATGCATAATCTGGGTCGCCCAGCCAGCCGCGTTTTTTGACAAATTCACGCTGGAAATAACCCAGATGCGCAACGGGACCACCAAACGAGGTGAAGCCGAGCTTAAGGAAGACCCAGAAGACTTCCAGCGCCTGCATTAATCCTGGCTCGGCACCAGCATCACGCCGAGTTTACGGCCGCCCATAATATGAACATGATAGTGCGGTACTTCCTGGTGGCTATCCCAACCCATGTTGGCAATTAACCGATAGCCAGTTGTTTCAAGACCCAGCTTTTGCGCAACGAACGCGATGGCGCGGTTGAAACCAAAAATCAATTCAGCCGGCGCATTGCCGCCGAAATCAGCGAAACTGACGTATTTCCCTTTAGGAATGACCAACGCATGAATGGGTGCTTGTGGTCTGATGTCATGAAAAGCGAGCGCATACTCGTCTTCATGGATTTTATTGCAAGGAATTTCGCCGCGTAAAATTTTTGCAAAGACGTTATTGTCATCGTAGGGAGGCATACCGCTGACGACCATGAAGCGCTCCTTAGGGTATTTTGGTTGAGGCAACCGCCTTGTAAGCGGGTTTACGAGCGGCCTTCTCAGCAATCCCGCTGACCCCCTCACGGCGGGCGAGTTCTGCCCATATTTGTTCAGGCCTCAGTCCGGCATCGACCCATAGCACCAGCAGATGGTAAAGCACGTCGGCACTTTCGCCGATCAGTGCGCTGCGCTGCCCGCTCACGGCTTCGATCAAACACTCAACGGCCTCCTCACCAAATTTCTGTGCGATTTTGGCGGTGCCGCGGGAGAGTAATCGCGCTGAGTGACTAAGAGCCGGGTCGGAATTTTTACGTGAAAGAACAGTGCCCCAAAGCCGGTCCAGCACGCGCGCGTCAATCGAAGCGCTGGGGGGCGGGATCGCTTGGGTCGATGCTTTGCTCGCCGATTTCGTCTTCGGCTTCACTTTGGCTTTCACCTTTTCCCTGGCTTTTGCCTTAGCTGGAGTGGAGGATTTTAGAACTTTCTTGCCCATTTATGATCAAAATTTCCTTTATGCAGCGATGGGCCGCGCCCTGCGAATCGGCAAGTGCGCTTGGCCTAAGGCTAGCTTCACGTCATCTATCTTAAATGTGCCAAAATGGAAAACACTGGCTGCCAGTAACCCTGTTGCCCCGGCTTTAGCGCCTTCGACAAAATGTTCGAGCGTCCCCACCCCGCCGGACGCGATCACCGGCAATCTTACGGCAGCGCAAACGGTGCGCAACAGGTCTAAGTCAAAGCCCTTACCAGTCCCGTCGCGGTCCATCGACGTTAGTAATATTTCACCAGCACCTAATTCAGCCATCTGCTTGGCCCATTCAATCACATCAAGGCCGGTATTCCGGCGGCCACCGTGGGAAAAAACCTCCCATTTACCGGGCATCGATTGGCGGGCATCGATAGCCACCACAATGCATTGGCTGCCGAACTTTTGCGCGGCTTCCGCCACCAGTTCAGGGCGGGCAATGGCAGCCGAGTTGATGCTGCATTTATCAGCTCCGGCCAACAACAACCGCCGAATGTCAGCAACTGAGCGGATGCCGCCGCCAACCGTGAGGGGTAAAAATATTTTTTCGGCAGTGCGGGCCACCACATCGAGGATCGTATCGCGATGATCGCTGCTAGCCGTGATATCCAAAAAGGTCAGCTCATCCGCACCAGCGGCGTCGTAAACCACGGCTTGTTCCACTGGGTCTCCGGCATCGCGCAGGGAGACAAAATTAACCCCCTTCACCACGCGTCCGTCCTTCACATCAAGACACGGAATAACACGGAGCTTCAACATGCGGCCAGCGCTTCGGTGGCGTTCAGCCGGCCATCGTACAAAGCCCGGCCAATAATGGCGCCGGAGAGGTTCCGCGTGGTTCGTGAAGCCGCTTTCAGGGCAACGATGTCGGCAATATCCGCGACCCCACCGGATGCGATCACCGGCACAGAAACCCGCGCCGCCAATGCTGCCGTTTCATTCAGGTTCAGCCCGCTTAACATGCCGTCACGCGCAATGTCGGTGTAAATAATCGCCGAAATCCCAGCGTCTTGCAGTCTCATCGCGAGCTCGGTTGCCGCTAGATCAGATGTCTCGGCCCAGCCTTCGGTGGCCACCATGCCGCCGCGCGCGTCGATACCCACCACAATTCGCCCCGGAAATTTTGCCCCGGCTTCACGGACCAATGCCGGATTTTTGGCTGCCGCACTTCCCAGGATCACCCGATTCACCCCGGCGTTCAACCAGGTTTCGATCCCATTGAGATCACGTATGCCGCCGCCAAGCTGTACGGGTATTGTCACCGCCGCCAAAATGGCCCGCACGGCTTCGGCGTTCACCGGCTTACCGGCGAAGGCTCCATTCAAATCCACCACATGAACCCATGCAAACCCCAGAGCTTCCCATGCTGCCGCCTGAGCACCCGGGTCATCGGCATAAATCGTTGCCTGGTCCATCTCGCCGCGCTTCAGGCGGACGCAGGCGCCATCCTTCAAGTCAATTGCAGGGTAGAGGGTTAGGGTCATTTTGTTAGCCGTTTATAATAAAAGTGTCCTTGCACCAAAGCGCCTTTCACCCGCGCATAGGCAGGATGGGTGCCCCAGCGGGTAAACCCGGCTGACTCGTAAAGTGAAATCGCCGCCGTCTGGGATTCCCGAACGTCCAGGTTCAGGACATGAAACCCCAATGTTCGGGCTCGCTCTTCAGCCTTTTGGATAATCATCGCCGCCAGTCCGTGCCCGCGGGCATAGGGGGCCACAAAGTTATGCATGATGCTGGCGGCAAAGGCCTGTGCCTCGTTGTTGCGGGATGGTTTGAGCAATTGGGCAGCCCCATAGATCACGCCGTCCATCCGGCCAACGATCAATTCGCGTTCGGGTACCAATAGCACGCCACGAAAATACTGTTCCAGCACTGTTGCCTTCGGGGGCTTAACCCAACCGAATCCACCGCCGTCTAAAATCGCCGCGGTGGCGGCTTCGGCAATGGCGTGCACATCCGCCTCGTCATCGAAGCGGCTGATATGTTCAGCGGTCAGTGTCGCGGGTTTGGGCATATCATGTTTCACGGCTGCCTCTTCGCAGCCGTGGCCCCGCTAATCAAGCCATGCCGCATTAAACTTCGGAATTACGGGTTCCAGGTGAGGAAATTACGCAAAATCTGGATGCCCACATCCTGGCTTTTTTCAACGTGGAACTGGGTTCCAGCCCGGTTACCTTTGGCCACCATGGCAACCACCGGCCCACCATAATCCGTATTGGCAATAATATCAGCCGGATCGCCGCCCGTGAGAGCATAAGAATGCACAAAATAGGCATGGTCACCGGGCATCAGCTTGTCGAGCAAATGATGGGCACCTGGTGTAAACGCCAACTCATTCCAGCCCATGTGCGGCAAGCGCAACGACTCGCTGGGAAGCACCGCAATATCCCCGGCGATCCAGCCAAAACCGCGAGTGATTTGGTGCTCAAGTCCACGTGTGGCCATCAATTGCATGCCCACGCAGATACCAAGAAAGGGGGCACCATCCGTAACCCGGGCCATCATCGCGTCTTGCAGGCCGTCAAAACTGGCGAGACCCGCCGCGCAATCAGCGAAGGCCCCTTGGCCGGGCAGAACGATCCTATCAGCCTTGCGCACAATTTCGGGGTTTGAGGTAACTCGGATATCGGAAGTAATGCCCTGCCGCTCAGCAGCCAGAGCCAGGCCGCGTGCCGCTGATGCTAAGTTGCCGCTGCCATAATCAATAACGGCAATGAGCAATTACAGACTGCCCTTGGTTGAGGGTATCTCGCCAGCCACGCGCGGCTCAATGGCCACCGCCATTTTTAAGGCCCGGCCCATGGCCTTGAATGCAGCTTCCGCCAC
>NCFD01000387.1 GCA_002281005.1 Acidocella sp. 35-58-6
GGGCTGACCGGGAAAACCCCGCTAATGACCCCGGAGATTTTACAGATGGCCCGCAAGCAGATGTTTTTCTCATCAGCCAAGGCGGCACGGGAGCTGGGCTACGCGCCGCGCCCGGCTGTCGCGGCGGTGGTGGACGCGCTGGCTTGGTTCGGTGCGCAAGGGATGCTGGCATGATCGCGTTTTTAGCCCTGTGCGTGTGGGTTTATCTGGTGTTTGGGCATGGGCGGTTTTGGGAATCATTGCCTGAATTGCCGCCCGCTCTGCCGGCTGAACTGCCCGCAGTCGATATAATTGTGCCCGCCCGCGATGAGGCCGCAACGATCGCGCCGGTGATCGCCTCGTTACTGGCGCAGGATTACGCCGGGGTGTTCCGGGTGATTTTAGTGGATGACCATTCCACCGACGGCACGGCGGCGCTGGCGGGTTTGGATGCGAAATTGACAGTGGTTACAGCGGCGGAAAAGCCCGCCGGATGGTCGGGTAAGTTGTGGGCGCTGGCCCAAGGTATTGAGCGTTCAACCGCGCCGGTGCTGCTATTTGCCGATGCTGATATTGTCCATGACTCCAGGCATTTATCGGCTTTGGTAGCGCGGCTGGTGAGCCCGCTTGGCGGCGCGCGCGTTGATATGGTCTCTGAAATGGTGCGGCTGAATTGCGAGAGCCTAGCCGAGCAGGCTTTGGTGCCGGCCTTCGTATATTTTTTCCAGATGCTGTATCCGTTCGCCAAAGTGAACGACCCGTTGAGCGCCACGGCGGCGGCAGCGGGCGGCACGGTGCTGATCCGGCGGGCGGCGCTGGAACGAATTGGCGGGATCAACGCCATTAAATCGGCCTTGATTGATGATGTGGCGCTGGCCAAGGCGGTGAAGCAGGGTGGACCAATTTACCTGGGGCATTCCGGGCTGGCGGCCTCGATCCGGCCCTATCCAAAATTTAATGACATTTTCAAAATGGTCAGCCGCACCGCCTTCACCCAGTTGCGCTACTCGGCCTGGGTGCTGGCGGGAACTTTGCTGGGGCTGGCTTTGGTGTGGCTGGTGCCCGCCTTGGCCGTGCTGTTTGGGCATGGATGGAATTTCATGTTCGGGCTGGCGGCCTATGCTCTGGCGGGGGTGAGTTATCTGCCGACGCTGAATCGCTATGGGCAGAGCCGTTTCTGGGCCTTGACGCTACCCGTCATTGCGCTGTTTTACATGGTGGCAACTTTAAGTTCGGCGCTGGATTACTGGCGCGGTACGGGGGCGCGTTGGAAGAATCGCGATTATGGGACTGGTTTATGACCGCGAATGATAACGAACTGGCAAGCGTGGCGCCGGTACCAGATGGCAATGTCGAAATCGCCTCGGGCAAGGGGAAGGGTGATGAGAATTTTCCGGTGGGCTCCTGGCTGATCCGCGCCGGTTTACGCAAGCATGTGCACGCATTTT
>NCFD01000388.1 GCA_002281005.1 Acidocella sp. 35-58-6
CGCAGCGTCTCAATGAACCCGATCAGGCTGGCCAGAGGGGTCCGAAGTTCGTGGCTGGAATTGGCCACAAAATCTGCCCGCATCTTCTCAACATTGCGCTCGCGTGTCCGGTCCGCGATCAGCACATAAGCCAGACCACCTACCGGAATGACGGTGGCATCTAAATTACGCGGCACCGGCACGGTCAGGGCGATACTTTGCCGCACCGGGCTGCCGGTATTGGTCGCTTCGGTTAAGGCGGCTCGTAAATCCGGGTGCCGCAGCAGAGCGGCGGTTTCCATGCCGAACGTGGCAATTGCACTGGCATTGCGCCAGATCACCGCACCGCTGGCATTCAATCGCAGCAGCGGGTCCGGCAGGCGCTCCAGCAACGCATGGTCAGCGGCGCTACGGTCACTGGCCCGCGCCTGATTCAATCGCTCCGCCCGCACCAGATTGATCGCTTCCTGACCCAGCAGGCGCATCCCCGGCACGGCCAAATTCGTGGTCTTTGGCAACTCATCCGGGCTCATCCGCAGGCTGCGCACCAATTGCGCCATCACCGCCATGTCGCGCCCCAGCAACACGCCAAATCCCAGCGCCACGGTCAGGCAGATCCCCCAGCTTATCAGCCCCGGCAGCAGCGCCAATTCATGAAACGATACCAGCAACCCGAAAATAATGGTGGGCAGGGCCCCCAGCGCCAGAAAAAACGCCAGCGCTGCCGGCCAGGCTTTATCGAAGAGAGCCTTGTCGTTGAGGGTTTTCGTGGTCAGCCCGGCATCGGCCATCAGCTATTCGGGGAATTCAGCGTCGCTGGTGCGGGCGAGGTAATCACCGGCGCACCGGGCGCAATCTGGAACACCGCCAGCCCACGCTGCACCTGCCCATCCGGCAGCAGGCGCACCACACCATCGGTGCCGGCAAACCCCGCCGGGTCGGTCAGAGCCGCACTCGTGTAGCCACCCTGGCTTGCCACCAGCCGGGCAATCGCGGCGGCATCAAACCCCACATATGAAATCGCCGAGGGCGCCGCATTATAGGCACTCTGATATTTTTGATTAAACCCAGCCGCTGCCGTGAGATCAGGGGCGGCATACAGCGCCCCCCGATAAACCGAGTTAGCCCCCAGTTGCGGGGCGATCCCTGCCCATAAAGCCGGGCCCATCAACTGCACTTGCGGCTGATTTACCGCATAAAAAGGCAACAATGTCGCAATTTCGGCCAGCGTGTCGTTGGCGGTGGCGCCGATGAACATGGCGTTAAACGGCGGCGGCGGGATTTGCTGATGCTGCAATTGCCTGGCTTTTTCGCGTCCGGCGGCGGTATCCAGATCTCGTGCGGCCTTGATTTGCGCTTCCAGGCCTTGGCCGCGGTCTGCAAAATCTGAGAGCGTGCGGACCGTCTGGTTTAAACTAGAGAAACCATTTTGGTAAAACGCGAT
>NCFD01000037.1 GCA_002281005.1 Acidocella sp. 35-58-6
GGGAAGCCGCCGCCAATGCCCTTCGCCACCGACATCACATCCGGCGCAATCCCGGCCCATTCATGCGCAAACAGCTTACCGGTCCGCCCCACGCCGCACTGCACTTCATCCATGCCGAGCAGAATGCCAAACTCATCGCAGGTGGCGCGTAAATCGCGCAAAAACTGCAATTGTGCCGGGCGCACGCCGCCTTCGCCCTGCACCGGCTCCACCAAAATACCGGCGGTTTCGGCGGTAATCGCGGCGCGCACCGCATTCAAATTATTAAACGGCACATGGTCGAACCCATCCACCACCGGCCCGAACCCGGCCTGATATTTCGGGTTGCCGGTGGCGGCGATCATCGCCAGCGTGCGGCCATGAAACGCGCCCTCAAAGCAGATCACCCGGTAGCGTTCTGGCTTGCCGGCATCGGCCATGGTTTTGCGCATAGCCTTCACCAAGCCTTCATTGGCCTCGGCGCCGGAGTTACAAAAAAACACCGAATCCGCAAACGTCGCCGCCACATAACGCGCCGCCAGCCGTTCAGCCTGCGGCACCCGGTACAAATTCGAGACGTGCATCACCTTGGCCGCCTGCTTGGCAATCTCGCCGGTCAAATGCGGATGCCCATGCCCGAGCGAGGAGGTGGCGATGCCCGCGCCGAAATCCAGAAAGCGTCGCCCGGCGGTGTCGAACAGGTAGGCCCCCACGCCATGCTCAAAAGCAAGGTCGGCCCGGTTGTAATTCGGCATTAGCGCAGAAATCATGGATGTGCTTTCAAGGCGGGAAAGCACGGAATTATGCGGATATGAGCCTGAAAAGTCAAACAAAGCCACCCAAAGGGCCGCATATCCTCGTGCTGGCGATCGTTTTGCTCTCGATCATCCCGGCGATTGGTGAGGCCGCCGTGCTGGGCTGGGGCATCGCCCACGGCTTTTCCGGCAAAGCGTTGCGCGACGGCGTGGATTTCTGGGCGGGCGGCTTCCTCGCAAGTCATGGCGAGGTGGCCCTGCTGTTCGACCCCGTGGCCTACCGCGCCTTCCTGCACGGCGCTTTCGGTGCGCTGCCAGTCCATATGTGGAGCTATGCGCCCAATTATCTGCTGCTGGTCAGCGGCTTTGCCGGGTTATCGCCTTGGCACGCCATCCTGCTGTTTGATCTGCTCAGCCTGCTCGGACTCGCGCTGGTTCTGCGCCTGGCCGGGCAATCCTGGTGGTTGATCGCGGCGGTGCTGCTCAGCCCGGCGGCGCTGGAAAATTGTCTCTCCGGCCAGAATGCCGCCTTGGTCACGGCTTTGATCGGCGGCGGGCTGTTATTATTGCCCACCCGCCCGCGCCTGGGCGGCGTGCTGGTGGGGCTGGCCAGCATCAAGCCGCAACTCGGGCTGGTGCTGCCGCTGCATCTGGCGCGGCGGGCACCGATTGCGGTGCTGTGCGCCATACTGTCAGCCATTTTACTGGCCGCCGCCGCGCTCTGGGCATTCGGGGCGCAGCCATGGGTGCAATTCTGGCACATCACACGCCCGGCGATGACTTCGGTGCTCACCACCGGCGAGCCCAAGGATTTTTTCAACGGCTTGGTCAGCGTGTTCGCTGCCATCCGCCCGCTCGGTGTGGGGGCTGCCTTTACGGCCCAGGGTCTGGTGTCGCTGGCAGCGGTCATTTTGGCGGCCTTAGTGAAAAAACCCGCCCCGGTGTTGATTTTGGCGGTGCTCGCCAGCCCGTATGTGCATAGTTACGATTTGCTATGCGCTGCCTTGGCTGTGGCCCTGCTGGTGCAAAACCGCCTGACCACCGGCTTCGCGCTAGGTGAGAAGCCTTTGTTTCTGGCCGCCTGGATCATCCCCGGCCTGGTGCTGTGGCTACCGGTTGTTACCTTCATAGTCCCCATCGTCCTGGCTTTGCTCTTGGCAAGCGCGCTGCGCCGTGGTCCGGTTGCGCCATGCGACTCCTAACCGGCTCTGCCCGGCTTGCCGGTGTAATCGGCTGGCCGGTGGCTCACTCCCGCTCTCCCAGGCTGCACGGCACCTGGCTGGCACGCTATAATATTGACGGCGCTTATGTGCCGCTGCCGGTCGCTCCGGCAGATTTTCCCGCCGTGGTGCGGGCCTTGGTGCAGGCCGGATTTGCTGGGGCAAACGTTACCATCCCGCACAAGGAAGCCGCGTTCGCGTTGTGCGACGTGGTGGACCCCAGCGCTGCCCGCGCCGGGGCGGTGAACACTTTGGTTTTTAAGGACGGCAAAATCACCGGCTTGAACACTGACGGCGCCGGTTTCATTGCCAATTTACGTGCCCATGGCGTCAACCCCGCGGCTGGCCCGGCGCTGATTTTGGGCGCAGGCGGTGCTGCCCGCGCCATCGGTGCGGCCCTGCAGGATGAAGGTGCCAGCGTCACCATTTGCAATCGCACCTCCGAGCGTGCCGCCGCGCTGGGCCAGGTATTATCCGGCGCTAAAACCCTTGAATGGGCGCAGCGCGAAGCCGCCTTGGCGGATTATGCATTGCTGGTGAACACCACCTCGCTTGGCATGACCAAACAGCCGCCGCTGGAGATGGATTTATCGACCGCGCCGAAGCATCTAGTGGTGGCGGACATTGTGTATGTGCCTTTGCAAACCGCCTTGCTGATGCAGGCACAATCGCACGGCCTGCAAATCGTGGGCGGGCTTGGTATGCTGTTGCACCAAGCGGTGCCTGGCTTTGCCGCCTGGTTTGGCGTCACCCCGGAAGTGGATGATGAACTATTCCGCATCGCCGCCGGGGATTTGTTGTAGGTGCTGGTACTCGGCCTCACCGGCGGGATCGGCATGGGCAAATCCACGGTCGCCAAAATGTTCGCAAGCCTGGGGGTGCCTTCCTTCAACGCTGATGACGCCGTGCATAAATTGCAGGCCCCTGGCGGTAAGGCCATTCCGCTGTTGAACGCGGCGTTTCCCGGCACGGTGGAACATGGCGTCCTCAACCGGGCGGCTTTGCGTGATATTGTGCTGAATGACGATGCCGCCATGCGCCGGCTGGAGCAGATCATGCATCCGCTGGTGCACCGCGAGGAGGCGCTGTTCCGCGCACAGGCGTTCCGGGCGGGCGCCAAGGCGGTGTTGCTGGATATTCCTCTGCTGTTTGAAACCGGCGCACAATTGCGGGTGAACAAAACCATCGTGGTTTCAGCACCTTTGGATGTGCAGATCGCCCGCGTGCTGGGCCGCGGGATTATGGATATCGAGCAGATTGAAAGTATCATCGCCCGCCAGATGCCCGATAAACAAAAACGCGCTCTGGCCGATTATGTCATCCATACCGGGCTTTCAAAATTCAACACGGTGCGCACTGTGCACCGCGTCTTCAAGGAGCTGGGGCTATGAGCCGTTCGGTACTGTTTGACACTGAAACCACCGGGCTTGACCCGCTGACCGGCGACCGCGTGATCGAAATTGCCGCGATTGAATTGATCAATGACCTGCCGACTGAAAACCAGTTTCATGCGCTGATCGACCCGGAGCGCGATATTCCCACCGAGAGCACGCGGGTGCATGGCATTACCAATTTCCATGTTGAGGGCAAGCCAAAGTTTGCTGACATTGCCGATAAAATGCTGGAATTTTTTGGTGATTCAAAATTGGTGGCGCACAACGCCCCGTTCGATTTCGGCTTCATTGATGCTGAACTCGCCCGCATCGGCAAACCAGCTTTGGGCTATGAGCGCATGGTGGATACTTTGGTGCTCGCCAAAAAACGCTTCCCCGGTATGCCCAACAGCCTCGATGCGCTGTGCCGCCGCTTTGAGATCGACCTCTCAGCCCGCACCACGCATAACGCTTTGTTAGATTGCAAGTTGCTGGCCGAAGTTTATGTGGAGCTCACCGGCGGCCGCCAGCGCGGGCTGACCCTGGAGACCGAGCAAGCCCTGGCCTTCGCGCAATATGAGCGCAGCGCCACCCGCACGCCCCGGCCAATTGTGGTTAGTGAGGAGGCGCTGGAAAAGCATGCGGAGTTTATCAAGCGCTTGAAGGACCCGGTTTGGAATTCATAAAGTTTTTTCAGCAGCTTTTCAGAAAATAACTTATACTAACAGTGCGTTATAACCCGCCGCATGCCAAAATGCTTCACGTGAAGCATCATCCCTGCTTGGAAAAATCCACCAGTGCTGCAAACCCGCTCTCAGTCCCGAGTGCCAAGTGCGAGCCCGAGGCATTCCATGCCAGTGCGGTGATCGCCCCGCGCCCCGGCCCGCACACCGGCAGGATTTTTTCCTTCATAATGTCCGCGACAATCACCGAGCCATCGTCAAACCCCGCCGCCACCACTTCAAATTCCGGGTGGCAGGCGATGCGCTTGATGAACGCGCCATCGCTCATGCCCAATTCCACTGCCGGCTTGCCCATCGGCCCGCCGCCGAAAAACGGCCACAGCACAATCGCATCGGCGCCGCCGGTGGCCAGCCATTTGCCGGATTTAGTAAACCCAAAACTCTCGGTCTTGCTGGGGTAGCCGCTCATCCGCATGTGCTTGCCGTCGGGCAAGGTCCAGCCATGCAGGGCGTTTTCCTGCATCGAGGTAACAATTGCCTCGCCGAGCGGGTGAATGGCAATGCCCAAATGGCTGCCTTTCCATTCAAAAAACCGCGGTGTTTCGGAGGTCGAGGCGGTGAACCATAATGAGGCCCCATTATAATGCGAGGCGGCGATGCGCTTGCCCTTGGCATCGAATGCAATACCAGAAACCGTGGAGGGGTGGGCAAGGCTGCGCGATTTGCTGCCATCGGCGTTGAACAGATGCACAAATTTCCCAACCGTGCAGGCCAGCAAGCCGGATTTTGGGTGCGCGAACGAGGCGATATTATCTACCCATTTCATGCCAAAACCAGCAATTTCGATCACGCTGCCATCAACGCCCACGCGCTGAAACTTGCCATCATCGCCGCCGCTCAAAAAGCCACTAACGCTGCAATCTGGCGCCAGCGCCAATATCGCGCCTTCATGCGCATTGATGCGGCTCCAGCCTTTACCATCGGCAAGACGCAAGCTGCCATCGCCCAGCGCAAACGCCGCATGGCTGCCGGCGCGGTTGAAAACCCCGGTGGTGATATTCGCGCCGAGAGTTTCAGTAATACCCCTGGCCTTCAGCAACGCATCAAAATCGCTCATGGCAAGGTCAGGCGGCGCAGGATTCAAAACCGCGGCGCAACTGCGGGCGGTTCAGGTCGCGGCCAATGAACACGATGCGGCTGGTGCGCTTGTCGGTGGCTTTCCAGGGCGCCACAAAATCACCATCGGCGATCATATGCACGGCCTGAAACGCAAAGCGGCGGTCTTCGTTTTTGTAGGATAATATCCCCTTGGTGCGCAGAATATTCTGGCCTTCGGTTTGCAAAATATGACCGATCCAGATGTTGAATTTCTCCGGGTCCAGCGGAGCATCCAAGGAGAGGCTGATCGAGTTCAGATGCTCATTATGGGTGTGGGAATCTTCATCGAGAAAATCCGGCACCGATTCCAGCACGCGGCCTAAGTCAAACGCATTCAGCCCCAGCAACTTGGTGACATCCACATTGCCGCGGGTGGCGTGGTGTATTTCGGCGTAGCGGTTGATGCTGCGGATGCGGGCTTCAACGCGCGCCAATTCCTCTGGCGTCACTAAATCCAGCTTGTTCAGCACGATCACATCGGCAAACGCGATCTGGTCGGCGGCTTCGGGTGAGTCATCCAGCCGCGCCAGCAGATGCTTGGCATCCACCACCGTCACAATCGCATCCAGCCGGGTTTTGGCCTTCACATCCTCATCGACAAAAAAGGTCTGCGCCACTGGGGCGGGATTTGCCAAACCAGTAGTCTCGACGATGATGCCGTCAAATTTCTGCGCGCGCTTCATGAGCCCGCCGATGATGCGGATCAAATCGCCGCGCACGGTGCAGCAGATGCAGCCGTTATTCATCTCGAAAACTTCTTCATCGGAATCTACCACCAGGTCGTTATCAACGCCTAGTTCACCGAATTCATTGATGATGACGGCGTATTTTTTGCCGTGGTTTTCGGTGAGGATTCGGTTGAGTAAGGTCGTTTTGCCGGCGCCGAGATAGCCGGTGAGGATGGTGACGGGGATCAGGTCAGGCATGTTCAGTCTCTAATTCAGTTGTGTTGGGCTTGATGTAGGGAACCGCGAGGCCAAGACCAAGCATCAAAAAATACCAGCCAGACATGTAAAGAGCGGGAAATTCATCGGTTGAGGCCAGCGGCCATATAAAAGTGAGGGCGCCGATAAATAGCGCCACCCGCAGCGTGTCGCGCCCGCGCCAGATGCCGCGCCACAACGCCCATAGCCAGGTCAGGTTCAGGATGACGAATAAAGCCAACCCCGGAAACCCGGCATCGACGAAGGCTTCCACATAGAAATTATGCGGGTGCAGGTTGCAGGCCCCCAGGCCGATTTGGGTGGGCGGAATGTTTAAAGCGGCAATCCCACCGCCAAACTGGTCCTGCGGGCAGAATTCCCTGAAGCCATTATAGCCCCAGCCATGCCAGGGCGAGGCAAGGCCCATGATTGTGGCCCTGGTATAGAGCTCGCCGTAGGGGCTTTGGCTGAAATGGTGCATGTTGGTGGCGGTTTCGCCGACCAGCTTGGCATGGGTGGGGGGCGAGATAATGGGGGTGGCCAGCAGCGCCAGCATGGCCAGACCAAACGCCACACCGGCCGCGGGGCGCAGCGGCCGCAGCAATAATCCGGCCACGACGAGGCTGAACAGGGTGAAGGCTGAACCCATGCGCTGGCCGATTAAAATCGAGGTTATCCCCGCCAGCGCCGCCAGCGCGATCCCGGCGATCCGCCAGGCGCGGCCAGGGCGCGATAGCAACACCATGACCGGCACGAGGGTGGCCACGATCATGACATGGCCGTAAACCGCCCCGGCGCGGGGCTTCCAGAACGGGCCGGTCAGCGAGCCGTCAGCCCAGCGTGGGTCGCCGAAAATATTGCTGCCTGTGAGGTATTGCTGCCAGCTTTCCAGGCCGATCCAGAGCACCGAGAGCGCCAGCGCCAGCCAAAGTGCGCGCCGGGCTTTCGGGGTGGTCAGCACCCAGCTTTGCAGGGCGGCGGCGAATATAAACAGCCTAATAATAACAAACGCCTGCGCGACGCCCATCAGCCAGCCGGCGGTGGTAAAGCCGGGCCAGGGGATTGTGCAAATGACCAGCCAGCCCCACCAGATGAATGCCGCGATAAACCAGGGTTGGCGCACCCAAGCGAAATTGCGGGTCTGCCAGCATTGCGCCAGGAACAGGATATCGGTGATGGCGATACATATTTCCGCCAGCACAAAGGCGTGTAGCAGCCCAAGCGGCACCAGCAGCGTGGCGATCAAGGCGGTGTTCTGCAACGTTTTGGGGCCAAACTGCTTCATGCCGCGGTTCATACCGCCGGGTGGGCATTTCGCAAGTGCGCCAGCGCGGTGGCGATGAGAGGGGTGTCGAACAACTGTGCCTGGGCGAGGCCAGCGGTTTGTAAACCGGCGCGTAAACCAGCATTTTGTGCCAGCTTCATCATCGCATCCGCAAGCGCCGTGGCATCATCGGCCGGCACATAAAGGGCGGCCTCCCCCGCCACCTCGGGCAGGCCGCCTTGGCGGGTGGTGATCAATGCGGCACCGCTGGCCAAGGCTTCCAGCGCGGTCAGGCCAAAAGGCTCGGCCCAGCGCGAGGGCACCACCGCAATGTCCGCCGCCGCCATCGCGGCCAGCGCCTGCTGGTGTGGTAGCGGGCCGGTGAGATGGACCCCTGCTTTGGCGGCCTGGTCGCGCATGGCAATGACATAGGGGGTTTCAGGACTATCCGGCCCAAAGCGGTCACCGCCGATCATGCGGGCAGACCAGCCGGGTAATTGCGGCAGCGCCAGCGCACAGGCAGCGATGAAAATATCCGGGCCTTTATCGTGCACCAGACGGCCCACAAACAAAATTTCAGGCTTACGCATGGCGGCACGGGGCGGCAGTGCTGCGAGCGTGAGGGGATTATGCAGCACGGCGGGGCCGGGGCCGGTGAGACCCTGCATGTAGCGGCTTTTCAGATAGTTCGAGACGCAAACCACCTGGTGCACGTGGCGCAACATCAAGCGCCGCTCAAACGTTGATTTCAGGCCCCGCATCGCCAGCGGGTCATTATGCACAAACAGCAGCACGCGGGTGCGTGGAAATAGTTTGGCGATCAGCAGGGCCAGGCGCGGTTTCTGGTGCACCTCCACAATGCCGGGGCGGCAGTTTTTGATGACCCGCAGGATGCTGAGACCATTGCCAACCGGCTGAAACATCACGCCGGGAAAACTCTCGCGTGGAAGGGGCGGGCCGATGACGAGGGCTCCCGGCGTTGCCCGCGCCAGCCGCTCAACCACCAGCGCGATGGCTCCTGCCGCCGTGGTTGAAAACAACTCACGCGGCGGCAGGATCATCACGACAGCCGCAGTCACCTCAGATGCGGACCTTCACGTATGAACCTGGGGCTGGCTCGATGGCCTTGAGCTTACCCTTGCCAGGGATGCGGGCGGCAA
>NCFD01000389.1 GCA_002281005.1 Acidocella sp. 35-58-6
CAAGGTGAGTTATGATGATATTTTATCGCATGGCGTGCAGAATGTCTCACGTGAACAGTGGGCGTTTTTAGCGAGCGAATTTGAGTTTGTGGGCGGCTTTAACCCGTTGCAGTTTAGCAGTGACCTGGCGCAGGTTTTTGCGAAGCTGACCGGCAAGGGTAAACACGTGATTATTGTTGGCCTCAATGAAGTGGTTGGCCACAACAAACCGATGCTCGAGGTGTTCGGTAAGGTCAACCGGATTGTGATTCCGATGGCGCGCGCCGCCGGGTTCGATTTTATCGACATCAACCAACTGGTGCGCAATGAAGAGGACCTGACACCTGACGCTGGGGGGTCGCATTATTCGCGTGAGACATATTACAAGTTGTCGCAAATTATCCTCAGCCTTATCAAAAATAAGACTATGATTTCCGAAGCGGCATAGGGTTGGCAGTTTTAATCTGGTTGGGTTTGGCAAAGCCGCCCGGGTTGCCTGTTGGTTAGCCTGCCCCTGGGGGGTTGCCCACCCTGCTTGGCACCGCTATGCCGCGCCCAAGCTCAAAAAACACTTCAACTCATACAAAGGTATTTATCATGGCTGTCGAACGCACCCTCTCGATCATTAAACCGGACGCTACCCGCCGCAACCTGACCGGCAAGATCAACGCCAAATTTGAGGATGCCGGCCTGAAAATCGTTGCTTCGCGCCGCATTCACCTTACCAAAGCCCAGGCTGAAAGCTTTTATGCCGTGCATAGCCACCGGCCGTTCTTCAACGACCTGGTGAGCTTCATGATCTCTGGCCCGGTGGTGGCGCAGGTGCTCGAAGGCGAGAACGCCGTGCTGAAGAACCGTGAAATCATGGGTGCAACCGACCCGAAGAAGGCCGATGCTGGAACCATCCGGGCTGAGTTTGCGGAATCCATTGAAGCCAATTCCGTGCATGGCTCAGATGCCCCTGAAGCTGCCGTGCAGGAGATTTCGTTCTTTTTTGCGGGGATCGATATCGTCGCCTGATCAACCAGCCGCTGAAGGCAGAACGTTCCCGCGCACGCGGGAACGGCTGTTTTTTAGCGCCCTAGCGAGGCCATCATCTCGTTCCATTCGCGTTTGGACAGCCCGCTGGCGGACTGGTCCACCTGCTCACCGGCCAGCATGCGTTTGAGGATGTCCAGCATCTTGGCGGAGAACGTCACCGCCCCCAGGCGGTAGTCGCTGAAGGCGCCGAAGCTTAAGGGGACCCAGGCTTTAACGGTTTCGAGCATGGCCTCGGCATAGACCCGAATTTCATATTGCGCGTGGGCATCGGCGCGCAGGCGCAGGAAATGGAAAAGATTGTGAAGGTCGGTCTTCCAATACCATTGCGTGTAGGTATTTAGCGTCAGGTTCATGCGGGCGAGTTCGCGGGCCAGGCCGTATTTGGTCTCATC
>NCFD01000038.1 GCA_002281005.1 Acidocella sp. 35-58-6
GGAAAGGGGCTATGAACCATTCGCCCACCAAACGCCGCCTTTTTGGCACTGACGGTATCCGCGGCACCGCCAACACCAGCCCGATGACCGCCGAGATGGCGCTGAAGCTGGGGCAGGCTGCGGGGTTGCTGTTTACCCGCGGCAACCACCGGCACCGGGTGATTATCGGCAAGGACACGAGGCTTTCCGGCTACATGCTGGAACCGGCGCTGACCGCCGGGTTTACCGGGGCGGGGATGAACGTAACGTTGGCCGGCCCGCTGCCCACCCCGGCGATTGCGATGCTGACACGCAGCCTGCGGCTGGATTTGGGCGTGGTGATTTCGGCCAGCCATAACCCGTATGAGGATAACGGGATTAAGTTGTTCGGGCCGGATGGCGCCAAACTCTCGGATGCCACCGAGATGGAGATCGAGGCGCTGATGGAGAGTGACCTTTCCGGGCGTCTGGCACCGCCTGATAAATTGGGGCGGGCTTCGCGGCTGGTGGATGCGGCGGGGCGCTATATCGAGGCGGCTAAATCCAGCCTGGAGCGGGGTTTGCGGCTGGATGGCTTACGCATTGTGGTGGATTGCGCCAATGGCGCGGCCTACAAAGTGGCCCCGGCCGCGTTGTATGAGCTGGGAGCCACGGTGATCCCCATCGGCGTGGAGCCGGATGGCTATAATATCAATAAGGGCGTGGGTTCCACTGTGCCGGACCATTTATGCGCGGCGGTGATTGAGCATCACGCGGACATTGGCATTGCGCTGGACGGCGATGCCGACCGGGTGATTCTAGCCGATGAGCGCGGCGAGATTGTGGATGGCGACCAGATTTTGGGGCTGATCGCGCGGGATATGTTTGAGCAAGGAAGGCTGGCCAAGCCGGGCATTGTGGCGACCGTGATGTCGAATTTAGGGCTGGAACGGTTTTTGGGCGGGCTGGGCATTGAATTGCTGCGCACCAAGGTGGGGGACCGCTATGTGGCGGAGACCATGCGGGCGGAGGGGATCAACCTGGGCGGTGAGCAATCCGGCCATGTGATCCTGTCGGATTTTGCGACGACCGGCGACGGGCTGATTGCGGCGTTGCAGGTGCTGGCGGTGCTGGTGCGCTCGGGGCGCAAAGCCTCGGAGGCGTGCCGGGTGTTCGCACCGCTGCCGCAACTGCTGCGCAATGTGCGCTATGCGGGGGTCTCGCCGCTGCTGCGGGCCGATATTCAAAGTGCCATTGCGCTGGCAAGCGAGCGGCTGGCGGCGACCGGGCGGGTGTTGATACGGGCTTCGGGCACCGAGCCGCTCATCCGGGTGATGGCGGAGGGCGAGGATTTCGCGCTGATTCAGGAAATTGTTGAAGGATTATGCGTCACGATCGCCCGCGCTGCATGATTGCAAGAGTTTTAACGATTGCTGGTTCGGACTCCGGTGGCGGGGCGGGGATTGAGGCGGATATTAAAACCATCGCGGCCCTTGGTGGTTATGCCTGCACAACCATCACGGCGGTGACGGCACAGAACACGCAAGGCGTGTTTGGCGTGCATACGCTGCCGGCGGAATTTGTTCGGTTATCAATTCAAACCGTGCTGAACGATATCGGGGTGGATGCAGTGAAATTGGGTATGTTGGCGAATGCCGATATTATCGCGGCGGTGGCGGAAAGTTTGCCGCGCGGGGTGCCGGTGGTGCTGGACCCGGTGATGGTGGCGACCTCAGGTGCGGTACTGCTGCCTGATGATGCGATTGCGAATGTGAAAAAACTGCTGATGCCGCTTGCCACCATTGTAACGCCAAACTTACCGGAGGCAGCCAAGCTGACCGGGCGGGCGCTGCAGGGGGCGGATGATTACCTAGCTGCCGGGCAGGCGCTGCTGGCAATGGGGGCGAAAGCAGCCCTGATTAAAGGCGGCCATGGCGATGGCGATATGCTCACCGACACGCTGGTTTATGAAGGGGGCGTGGAGGTATTTTCCCACCCGCGGATTCACACCAAAAACACCCACGGCACCGGCTGCACCCTGGCCTCGGCGATTGCGACCGGCTTGGCGCAGGGGCTGGGCTTGGTGGAAGCTGTGAGGCGGGCGCATGATTATTTACAAAGTGCCATTCAACACGCGCCGGGGTTCGGTGGCGGGCATGGGCCGGTTTGGCATGGGGTGAAGGTTTAAAGCTGTTCAAATATTCTCACGATGCAGTGCCAATTTGCGGAACCCGCGCCACCATAGCTGCACTTGTCCATAAATATGCTTGAGCGGAATGAGCACAAAAATCCAGGGCCGCACCGTTACGGGAGACACGGCCACATACTCCCGGTAGTATGACATCGGCTGAACGCGGTAGAGTAGCCGCTTCCAACTTTTATATTTGGCCATCACCTGGCTGCCGTCGCTCTGCGGATGCAGGCGATAAATCTGGTAGGTGCCGGGGATGCATCGAAGATCGCCCTTGGCCGTCAACTGGAATACAAAAATAAAGTCCCATGAATAGCCGTTTCGCAGTAGCACCGAAAGATCAAGGCTCAGCAGTGCCTCGCGGTGGAACAAGCCATAGATGTAGAGATTACGGGCATTGTACGTGGTCTCAGTGCCCATGAAGATCCGGAAATATGAGCCTTTTGGGTAGTCTGCCGGCGTGCGGTTCACGGCAATTTCGCCATTAACCATGAAGCGCAGGCTACCGCGCACCGCTATATCGCTGGGGCGGATATTCATCACCAGGGTTGCGATCCAGGTCTCGGCCCAGATGTCATCTTGCGCGGCCCACATGAAAAACGGCCCGCGTGCGCGCTTGAGCACAAACATGAAATTCGGCCCCGGCCCGATGTTGCGGGGTTGCCGGATATAGATGATCCTTGGGTCGAGGGCTGCATAGGCCTGGCAAATAGCCTGGGTGCCGTCGCTCGAAGCGTCATCCGAGATGATCAGCTCAAAATCGCTCGCCGTTTGCGCCAGCAGCGACTTGATCGCCGCCTCAATATAGTCGCCACCATTATAAGCGGGCATCCCGATGCTGACCTTGGGTGGCAGCACCGAACGGGCCGATTCAGCCACGCGGTAAAAACCCCACGATACGTTCCGCTTCATCTACAATCGGGTTGGCAATGGCGGCGGCGCGGCGGGCGCCGGCTTGCAGGATGGATTCGAGATACACGGGCTCAGCCAGCAGGTCGTTGGCGGCCTTGGTGATGGGCGCGATATGCGCGATGAGAACTTCCGCGAGTTTTTCCTTGAACGGACCAAAGCCGGAGCCTGCGAATTGTTGCAGCACGGCGGCGGAAGTTTGGTTGGTCATGGCGGCATACATGCCGACTAAATTGGCCGCTTCCGGGCGGGGCTGCAGGGCTTCGATGTTATCCGGTAGCGGCTCTGGGTCGGTTTTCGCGCGGCGGATTTTCAGGGCGATGGTGTCGGCATCGTCGGTGAGTTGGATCCGGCTTTGTTCGGAGGCATCTGACTTCGACATTTTCTTCAACCCATCGCGCAGGCTCATCACGCGGGCGGTTTCGGCCAGAATCAGCGGCTCAATGCGGGGGAAAAAATCCACGCCATAATCATGGTTGAATTTTTCGGCGATGTCGTTGGCGAGTTCAAGGTGCTGGCGCTGGTCGTCACCCACCGGCACCAAGGTGGCGTGGTAGGCGTGAATGTCCGCGGCCATTAAATTGGGATACACATACAGGCCGGTGGAAACCGCCTCGCGGTCCTTGCCGGCTTTGTCCTTGAACTGGGTCATGCGGTTCAGCCAGCCGACGCGGGCGACGCAGTTGAAGATCCAGGCCAGCCGCGCGTGGGCGTGCACGGCGGATTGATGGAATAATATTTGCCTCTCAGGATCGATCCCGCAGGCGATGAGGATGGCCGCATTTTGCAGGGTTTGCGCCCGCAACGCCTTAGGGTCTTGCGCCACGGTGATGGCGTGCAAATCCACCAGGCAGAAGATGCACTCATTCTCCGCCTGCAGCTTCACCCAGTTTTGGATGGCGCCGAGATAGTTGCCGAGGTGAGCGATGCCGGTGGGCTGAATGCCTGAAAATATACGTGCCATGGCCGGGATGGTTAAACGGGCTTGCGGCGGCGGGCAAGGATGGCGCGGAGTTGCTCCAGGTCAAATGCGCGGAGCAGGATGCCGCCACCCACATAGGCAATGCCGCCCACTAGCGTGAGGAGCAAAAATTCCGGGATGCTGGTTTTGCCGAGGGGCAACAAATATTGCGTGCCGGCCAGGGCGGCGGCCATCAACAGGCTGGTGGCGAGGATGCGCGGCAGGCGCTGCTTGGCCGGTGAATCCAGCTTGAAATGGCCGCGCTTGTGCAAAATTACGGTAAGCAGCACTGCATTGAACCCGGCTGCCAGGCTGGTGGCCAGTGCCGGGCCAACAGCTTTCAGCGGGTGCATGAACACCAGATTCATCGCCAAATTCAGCAGCACGGCGGCGACACCGATTTTTAGGGGGGTAACAGTATCGCCACGTGCGAAAAATCCGGGGGTGAGAACTTTGACCAGCGCGAACACCGGCAGGCCGATGGCAAAAGCTGCCAGCGAATGCCCGGCCAGCACGGCGGTGTTCAGGGTAAAAGCACCGCGCACAAATAGCACATCCATCACCGGCACGGCGGCCACTGAAAGCCCGATGGCAGCGGGCAGTGTGAGGATGAGCACCGATTCCAGCGCCCGGTTGAGGGTGGCAATCGCGCCTTCAGTGTCGTTCAGGGCAATCTGGCGGGCCACCAGCGGCAGCAGCGCCGTGCCCGCCGCTGTGCCGATGACGCCGAGCGGCAACTGGTTCACCCGGTCGGCATAATACAGCAACGAGACCGACCCGGCGGGCAGCAGGGTGCCGATGATGATGTCGATGGAGACGTTGAGTTGCGTCACCCCTGCCCCCACCAGCCCTGGGGCCATGCGGCGGAATAATTTGCGAATCCGGGGGGTAAGTTTGGGGCGCGGCAGAATAATACGCATGCCGGCGCGGCGCAGCGCCCATAATAACAACCAAAGCTGTGCCACGCCCGAGACCGTGACACCCCAGGCCAGCGCATAGCCGGGATTAGGCAAATACGGCGTGAGCAGCAGCATGAAGACGATGGAAAACACGTTGAACAGCACCGGCGCCGCCGCTGCCGCCGCGAACTTATTCATGGCGTTCAGCACACCTGAGACCAACGCCGCCAGACAAACAAAAAACAGATACGGGAACATGATGCGGGTAAGCGCCACCGCCAGCGCGAACTTACCCGGATTGCTGGAAAAACCCGGTGCCAGCACATACAGCACCCAGGGCATGAAAATCTCGCCCACCACCGTGATGGCACCCAGCCAGAACACCATCACCGCGGTGGTTTCCTCCGCAAACCCGGCGGCGGCGTCCTTACCCTCAGTGTGTAAAATGGCGGAGATGGAGGGCACGAAGGCGGCATTGAACGCCCCTTCACCAAACAACCGGCGAAACAGGTTGGGCAGCCGCAAGGCCACGAAAAACGCATCGGCCACCGGGCCGGTGCCCAGGATGGCGGCGATCAGCATATCGCGGGCAAAGCCGAGCACCCGGCTTGCCATGGTCCATAGTCCAACCGTGAAGGCGCTTCTGAGCATATTCATCCGCCTACATGGTTAATGCGGCAGGATAAACCCGTCAGTGGGGTAAACCGTGACGCCCATTTCCTTCACCGGCTCATACCAGACTCTTACCTCGGTCCAGTCATTGGCAGGGGAGACATCGATCACCGGCTGGTTATTCTCAATCCGGTAGGGCACCCAGTTGGATTGCGTAACTTGAATATCGCGGGAGTCCTGGACCGATGTCACCACCGCCAGATGGCCGCTGGTCATCGAGCCATAGGGCTTGAATACCAGCACCGCGCCGGGTGCGGGCTTCTGGCTGCGGGGGTATCGTCCGGCGGCTTCGTCCCACCAAGCCCAGGCGTCGCCCGCAAGCTGGATGCCGGAAACTTCGCGCGCATAGGGCACGCAGGTCAGGCTGGTTTGGGTGCCCAGATTGGGCTGGCCACCCCCGCACGCGGTGAGGCAGGCCAAAAGTAAAACGGCCAGAATGTTCCTGAATGACACCAAATTTCCCGCCATCCGATCCGCTGATGCAAACCATAAGACTCGCGTGCGTGACCGTACAATGCCATTCTGGCGGCATGAAAATACTTCTGTTGAGCTGCCTGCTGGTCTGCCTGGGTCAAACCGCCTGCTGGGCGCAAACCACGCTTAATTTGTCCGCCGTGGGGGCCGATATCGTGCTTCCCGATGAGATGACGGCCAGCTTCAGTGTGATGGCGCAGGCGCCGACAGCCGCCGCCGCGCAGGACGCTGTCAATCAAACGATGGCCAAGGCACTGGCCGCCGCCAACAGTGCCAAGGATGTGACGGTCACGACCGGCGGTTATTTCGTTAATGCCATCGGGGACCAGACGGCGCCGCAAAAGCCGATGTTCCAGGCCGAGCAAACGCTGCAACTGAAAGTGCCGGCACCGGATGGCAAAACGCCGGGTGGTTTCACGAATCTGGTGAGCCAGTTGCAGCGCGATGGGTTATTGCTGCGGCAACTGAACGGGCAATTATCGGCCGGTGGGGAAGATGCCGCCAAGGCCGCGGCCACAGTGGATGCGATTCACAAATTGCAGGCGCAGGCGGATGCCGTGGCGCAAACGCTGGGCGATAAAACCGGTGAGCTGAAGACACTGAGCATTGATAACAACATGCCAGGGCCGGTGGTGTTTGGCGCTATGCGGATGGCGGCAGCAGCACCCGTGCAGTCTGAACAAGGGCCGATGACTGTCAGCGTGACGATCAGTGCGACCTTCACCCTTACGCCGCGCACTCAATAGCCGCTGGCGCTGCCGTCGTGGCGATTTGAGCGGTCTCCGTGAGGGCTTTGATCAGGCTGGCGGCACTGTCCGCCCAGTTGGGCGGTTGGAAATTTGCCGCAATATGAGCTTCCAGAGCCACCACCCGCTCGGGCTGCATGATCAGCCCGGAGATAACGCTGTGCGCTTCAGCGATGTTTTCGGGGTCGAAATAGACGCAAAAATCTCCGCCCGCTTCCGGGATCGAGGCGCGATTGGAAGCCGCGACGGTTTTGCCGAACCCCAGGCTTTCAGTAACTGGCAGCCCCCAGCCTTCATAGAGAGACGGGTAAACGGTGAATAGACATTGCCGGTACAGCATGGCCAGTTCAGCGTCCGACGGGCTTTCAATGAAGCGGATTTTACCGCCCAGCCAACCGGCATTATCGATTTGCGAGAGGAAGTCATCGATGAGCCAGCCGCGCTTGCCTGCGAATACCAGGTCCGGCACGTGAGATTCCGGGTATTGCGCCAGTAGCCGTTGCCAGACCTTAAACATCAATGCGTGGTTTTTGCGGACCTCCAGCGTGGAGACCAGCAGCACGAAGGGCCGTACCGGCTGCAACACGCTGCCCGATACCGGCAAACCGCCCATCGGGAGAACCGCAACCGGCGGCAATACGCCCTGCGCGCGGCTCAGGCAGCTTGCAATGTCGGCAGCGGTGTTGCGTGAATTGGTTAGCAAAAGATCCGCGCGTGGCAGGGTCTCATGCAGCCAGAGCCGGTATTCCTGCAAGGTGGCCTGGGTTGACCATTCGGGGAATAAGTGCGGGATGAGGTCGTGCACTAAAATGGCTAGCCGGCCGCCCAGCCGATGCAGCGACTCCAGTGCTGCAGGCTGGTAAGGGGCATTCCAGGAGCTGCCCAGATTAACCAGCCAATCACCCGGCGCAAACTCAGCATCCGAACACGAAGTATCAAACTGCTCAAGGCCCAGCAGGTTGGAATGCCCACCACTGGCCTGGCCGCTGAGCGCCTGGGCTAGGTCTCGCAATGCCCAGTTGATATCGCGCAGGGCGTAAATGATGGTTTGCAGGCTGCGGCGGGTGCGGTGCGGCAGCAACCGGGCACGGTCCGCGAGCCAGCCGGTTGGCCGTTGCCTCACCAGCGGCGGGCCGCGTGGGGCCGGACCTTCATCGAGCGCCTGTAATTTTGTCTCCAGAGCGGCAAAGTTCACGCGCCGGAAATACGGTGGGCTGGCATGACGGCGGCAAAATATGATGCCACCCGCCGCACCCGTGGTTTGATGCAACTGCCGGAAAAGCTCGAGACTGAGCCTTTGAATGCCGGTGGGGCGCGCCGAAGTGGCAAAATACCGGATCAGATCATCGACGTCGAACCACACAGACATTTACACAACCTTAATGGTGTTTTACTCATTAAAAACTACCTATGCGTGTATTTTAAGTAAAGCCCTTTCTACCGCGTGCCTGCCATCAGGCTGCCAGTTTTGGACCAGCCCTCGCCCAACGCCCGCCCGGAGCCTGCATTTATGAAAAAAGCCTTTATTACCGGCGTTACCGGCCAGGATGGTGCCTATTTATCGAAGTTTTTATTGGGCAAGGGCTACCATGTCATCGGCATGATCCGCCG
>NCFD01000390.1 GCA_002281005.1 Acidocella sp. 35-58-6
ATCCGCCCCAGCGGCCAGCGCCTTGACCAAATCGCCGGAGGCGCGGATGCCGCCGTCGGCGATGGCGGGAACCCCCCGCGCCCGGCAGGCGGCGGCGGTTTCCAGCACAGCGGAGAATTGCGGCACACCCACACCCGCCACAATCCGGGTGGTGCAGATGCTGCCGGGGCCAATGCCGATTTTAACGGCGTCAGCGCCTGCGTCGATCAACGCGGCGGCGCCATCGGCGGTGGCGACATTACCGGCGATAATCTGCACCGCGTTGGAGGATTTTTTAATGCGGGCAACGGCTGCCAGCACACCTTGGGAATGACCATGCGCGGTGTCGATCACCACCACATCCACCCCGGCTTCGATCAAGGCGGCGGCACGCTCGGCGCCGTCATCACCCACACCGGTTGCGGCAGCCACCCGCAGGCGGCCCAATTCGTCCTTATTGGCCAGCGGGTGGGCCTCGGCCTTGTCCATGTCCTTCACAGTCATCAGCCCGATACAACGGTAGTCATCATCAACCACCAGCAGCTTTTCCAGCCGGCGCTTATGCAGCAGCGCGCGGGCTTCCTCGGCCCCCACCCCCGCCGAAACCGTCGCCAAATTCTCGCGGGTCATCAGCTCATAAATTTTAGCACTCGGGTCGGTGGCAAACCGCACATCGCGATGAGTGAGGATGCCGACCAGACGGCCATCACGCTCCACCACCGGAAACCCGCTGATTTTATGCAATTCCATCAAAGCGCGAGCATCAGCTAGAGTTTGGTCAGGGTGGATGGTCAGCGGGTTCACCACCATGCCGCTCTCGAACTTCTTCACCCGCTTCACCTGAGCGGCCTGCTCGGCGATGGTGAAATTTTTGTGAATCACGCCAATGCCGCCCTGCTGGGCCATCGCAATCGCCATCGCGGCCTCGGTCACCGTGTCCATAGCGGCGGAAACCAATGGGATATTGAGGGAAATGGTCCGGGTCAGCCGGGTGGTGGTGTGCACCAGCGTGGGCAGAACCTGCGAATAGGCCGGAACCAGCAGCACATCGTCAAACGCAAACGCCTCAGCGATGCGTGAACTAGGGTCTTGGGTTGATAAAATTTCGGGAGCCATGGCCGCTTGCTTTCAATAGAAACCTTGGCGGCTCTTAGTAAGGGGGGCCGGGGTGCCGCGCAATAGGGGGTACCCCAGCGCCACCCAGCCTTGCGTTTAGCGCGATGGGTCCCTGATGAGCTTTTAGGCTCTCAAGCCCGCTAATTGCGGCAGACAACCCCACTTTTATACTATGGGGTCGTGATCAACCTGCCACCATACCCCCATCCCATCGATCGGCAGCAAGGGCGATTGGATACGATGGCGGGCCCGGAACTGATTTACCGCCTCAGCACATGGTTTTAGAAAATAATCATCCACAATTACAAAC
>NCFD01000039.1 GCA_002281005.1 Acidocella sp. 35-58-6
TGGCATCGTGCTGGAACAATATGGGTTGGGCCGGGTCAATCTCACCCAGCGGCATTTTATACGGGTCTTCGGCCAGATAATCACGGTCCATGGCGGTTCCCCTCGGCGTTATGTAGCTGCCGTTAAGGAGAGCAGTTCAGCATAGCTGGCGCGTTTCGCCAAGCCGTTGCTACCAGGTCATCGCCACCACACCGAACAGATAAGGGTGCAGGAAGATGGTGATACCGTAGATGGCGCTGCCCAGGGCCACGGCTTGCAAATCCGCCTGGGTGAATTTTTTGTGCCGGGGCGCGCCGTAATCGCCTCGCTTTTTCAGTGAAATCCTATCCGCCACCGCCCAGGCGAGGAAGCTGCCGAACAGCAGCATACCGCCCAAATCGCCATTCACCAGCAGATGCGCCAGGGCCCAGAATTTCACCGCGGTAATCATCGGGTGGCGCACCCAGCCACGGATTTTGCTGGGGTTGGGGCCGATGCTGAACAGGCTGACGATGGCCAGCCACATCAGCACAAAATTCAAATAATGCAGCACGTAGGGCGGGTTCCAGACCGTTATCATCCCGGCATGGCGGTAACGAATAAAGCCCCAGATGATCAGCCCCAGCCCGATGAAGGACTTCGCCATATATGAGAATTTGTAATAGCGCAGCCCCACTTTATCGATCGCCCAGGCCCGCCAGCGGCGTGACATGGTAAAGCTGTGGACGCCAAGGAACAGGAACAGGCCGAGGATGAGAATGAGCATGGGGGCAAGTGTAGGCGTAATTATGGCCGTTGCCGAGAGCCGGGTGTCCGGCTCGCCCTATTTATGAATCAGCGTCCCAATCCCGCCCTCGGTGAACAATTCTAGCAGCAGCGCGTGAGGGACGCGGCCGTCTAAAATTGTAGCACCTTTTACACCTTGCGTTACGGCTTCCAGGCAGGTCAGCACTTTTGGGATCATGCCGCCGGAGATGGTTTCGTCCGTAATCAGCCGCTGGATGTCGGCCAGGGATAAATCGGTGAGCAAATTTTTCTGCTTGTCCAGCACGCCGGGCACGTCGGTCAGCATCAGCAGGCGGCTGGCGTTCAGGGCCCCGGCAATCGCGCCGGCGGCGGTGTCAGCGTTGATGTTGTAGGTCTGGCCGTCCTCGCCCACGCCTACCGGCGCGATGACCGGGATCAAGCCAGCGCCGGTCAGGGCGTGGATCACCCGGGTGTCGATATGGGTGGGTTCGCCGACAAACCCAAGGTCGAGCACGCTCTCGATGTTCGAGCCGGGGTCGCGCTTGGTGCGCGATAGTTTTTTGGCACGGATCAACCCGCCATCCTTGCCGGAAATGCCGACGGCCAGCGCACCGGCTTTATTGATCAGCCCGGCGACCTGTTTGTTGACAGTGCCCGAGAGTACCATCTCAACCACTTCCACCATCGCGGCATCGGTGATGCGCAAGCCATCGACGAAGTGCGATTTAATCTCAAGCCGCGACAGCATGGCGTTGATCTGCGGTCCGCCGCCATGCACGATGACAGGGTTGATGCCAACCTGCTTGAGCAGCGCGATGTCGTTGCCAAATTGCGAGGCCAGGTGGCCTTCCTCCATGGCGTGCCCGCCGTATTTTACCACAATGGTCGCCCCAGCGTAGCGGCGTAAGTACGGCAGGACGCGGGCGACGATCTGGGCCTGTTCGGCGGCCTTCTCCATGGTGGCTTTATCCATGATCAATCCTTGGCGAGAGCAGCGATGTTGGCACGAAGCTCATCCATGCCAAAGCCGGTGTTGCTGCTGGTGGTGATGATATTATGCATCGCTGCCGGGTGGGCGGCGGCGAGGGCGCGAATTTCGTCCTGCTTGCGCACCAAGGCGGCGGGTTTTACCGAATCCGTTTTGGTGAGCACGATCTGATACGCCACGGCGGCTTGGTCGAGCAATTCCAGCACGGTTTCATCGGAGGTTTTCACCTCGATCCGGGCATCGAGCAGCAGCAGCACGCGGCGCAGGTTTGGCCGGCCGCGCAAATAATCCAGCATCAGCCCCTGCCAGTCGCGCTTGATGGCTTTGGGGGCTTCGGCATAGCCGTAGCCCGGCATATCCACCAGCACCAAAGGTGCGGATTCCATTTGGAAGAAATTCAACTGCCGAGTGCGGCCTGGCTGATGCGAGACGCGGGCCAGGGCATTGCGTCCGGTGAGCGCATTCAGCAGCGAGGATTTGCCAACGTTGGAGCGCCCGGCAAAAGCCACCTCAATCCCGCGCGGCTCAGGCAGATGCTCAAGCGCCTGCGCCGCGTAGAAAAACTCACAGGCCCCGGCAAACAGCACCCGCCCGGATTCCAGCTGTTCAGAGCTGAATTCCTGCGGCGCAAAGACGTGCTTTAGGTTTTCGCCAGCACCGTCTTCGTCGTCTTCGGGCCGGCTGCCCGGCGCATGATCAGCCATTGTTGTCCTACTGAGAGAAGGTTGTTCCAGGTCCAGTATAGCACCAGACCCGCCGGAAAGCGCGCCAGCATGAAAGTGAAGATGATCGGCATGAACTGGAACATCCGCGCCTGCACCGGGTCAGGCGGGGCGGGGTTGAGTTTTTGCTGCAGGAACATGGTGAAGCCCATGATGATCGGCAGCGCGCCCAGGCCGAGATACGGCGAGATCACGGTGGGGTCGAACGGGATCAGGCCAAATAGATTGAAGATGTTGGTGGGGTCAGGCGCCGACAGATCGTGGATCCAGCCATAGAATGGCGCCTGGCGCATTTCGATGGTGATATAAATAACTTTATACAGCGCAAAGAACACCGGAATCTGCACCAGCATCGGCAAACATCCCGAGGCGGGGTTGATCTTCTCGGCCTTGTACAACGCCATGGTTTCCTGCTGGATTTTGGTGTTGTCGTCCTTGTACATCTCCTTGAGCGCTTTGATCTTCGGCGCCGCCGCTTTCATTTTGCCCATCGAACGATAGGAGTAGCTGGCGAGCGGGAAGAACAGCGCCTTAACACCCACGGTGAACACCATAATGGCGAGGCCGAAATTGCCGATCTGGCTGTTCAGCCAGTCGAGGCAGAAGAAAATCGGTTTGGTGATCAGATAGAGATGGCCAAAATCCACCGCATGATCGAAGGAGGGGATGTTATATTGCGCCTGATAGGCATCCAGCGTCTTCACCACTTTAGCGCCGGTGAACAGGTGCATTTGGTCGCTCGAGGTGGCGCCAGGCGCAATGGTTGCTGGTGCGTTGCTGATGAAGTCGGTCTGATACGCATGGCCATCACCCAGGGTGGTGGGCAAATAACGCACCGCGCCGTTCAGGTTGGAATCCTGCGTGGGGATCAGCGCGGTCAGCCAATATTTATCGGTGATGCCAAGCCAGCCGCCATTGCTGGTCTCGGAATAGGCGGTGCCGTCCGGGCTGTGGGTGCCGTCTGATTTAGTGGAGGCGTAGGAGATTTGCTTGAGCGTGCCGTTAATGACGCCGAGCGGGCCATCATATAAAATGTAGCTCTTTTGCTCGTCCGGCAGATAGTCACGCGCTACCCGGCCCCAATCATAGAGTTTGATCGGCGCATTGGTATGATTGATGACATTCTGGGTGACCGAGAACATGAATTTGTCATCGACGCTCAGCACCTGCTGAAAGATGACACCAGCCCCGTTGTCCCACGAGAGCGTGACCGGCGCATCGGGCGTTAAAGTGTTGGCAGACGCGGTCCACACGGTGCTGTCGGTCGGCACGGCAATGTTGCTGCCGGCCGGGTTGGTCCAACCAAACTGGGTGTAAAAGGGGGTTTTGCTGTCGCGGCGGCCTAAAATCTGCACCAGCGGAGAATTTTTCGCGGTGGTTTCATGGTAGGCCTTCAATTGCACGTCATCGAGCACCGCGCCGGTGAGCGCGAGGCTGCCCTGAATATTGGGCGTGTCGATGCTCAGGCGGGGACCATTAGCGGCGGCAACCGCGCTGGCGTTGGCACCAGTACCAGCGGTGCCACTGGCACCAGGGGCATTGGCGGCCGCGGCGGCGGGTGTGCTGGTGGCATCCGGCTGGCTTTGGCTGGCCACTACGGCAGGCGGTGGCGGATGCGGCAAAAACTCCGCCTGGATGAATTGGAACGCGATGAGAATCACGGCCGATATCGCCAGCGCCATAAAAATCCGCTTTTGGTCCATGGGTTTTAAGCTTCCGAAGTGGGGGGCGGTACCGGGTCGTAACCGCCCGGATGCCAGGGATGACAAGAACAAATGCGTTTAACGGCGAGCCAGGAGCCACGGCGGGCGCCATGCACGGCCAGAGCTTCGCGGGCGTAGGCGCTACAGGAAGGTGCAAACCGGCAATTCGCGCCGATCACCGGCCGCAGGGTGAGTTCATAAACCCGCACAGCACCGGAGAGAACATGGGCGGCGGGGCTCATTGGCTGGCCTCGCGCAACGCGGTTTTGAGGTTTTGGCAGAGTGTTGCGAAGGGTAGGCTCGCGGTTTCCTGACGGCAGATGAATACCAGTTCCATGCCCGTCAGCGCCATGTCGCCCAGGGTCAGCCGCGCGGCTTCCTTCAAGCGGCGGCGGGCCCGGTTGCGGGCCACAGCGTTGCCGATTTTTTTGGTGGCGGTGTAGCCTACCCGCAAGGGTGCATCTGGTGCGGACTTCATGGCTTGCAGCACAAAACCCGGACGCGCCAGCTTGCGGCCACGCGCCGCCATGCGCAGAAAATCAGCACGAAGCGAAAAAGTATCCGGCGGGGCGTATGAAACCAAATTCAGGCCCTCGGGGAACGCAGAAATCAGGCGGAGAGTTTAGCGCGGCCCTTGGCGCGGCGATTGGCGATGACCTTGCGGCCACCAACAGTTGCCATGCGGGCGCGAAAACCATGCCGGCGCTTGCGGACAAGTTTGGAAGGTTGATAGGTCCGTTTCACGTTCAAAAACTCCGGCAGTAATAGGCGATAAAAACAAGTTCAGAGCCGAGCCAATGTCCGGCTCAGCCTTGGGGAAGCGGCATATAGGCGGGGGGATGCACTCCCGTCAATGTTTGGATTGTCTTTTGCGTAAAAGTACGAAGCGGCTGGCGCTGATGGAAGCTGCGAAAAACCCGGTGGCAGCACCTAGCGTCAGGCACGTGGCGGTACCGCCATGCATGACCAGCCCCAGCGTGAGGGCCACCAGCATCCCACCGACGGTCTGGCCCAGCAGCCGCGCCACCGAGATCATACCGCTGGCGCTACCGGTGCGGTTCAAGGGCGCGGTGGTGATCATGGCCTTGTTATTCGGGGGCTGGAAAAAGCCAAAGCCCGACCCCGCCAGGGCAATCCGCCAGATAATGTCGAGGTCGGAGGGGTTCGGTGGCATCAGGCGCAACAATAAAAACCCGGTGGCGGTGATGCACAGGCCCATCGAGGTGAGAAACGCGGCGGGGTAACGGTCGGTCAGCCGGCCCACCAGCGGCCCAACCGCCATGATCGCCACCGGCCAGGGGGTCATGAGCAGGCCAGTGGCCACTGCACTGCGGCCCAGCACGCCCATCAGGTTGAAGGGCATCGAGATAATGAAGAAGTTGGACGACACAAAGCCGAAAAACCCGGTGAGGAAGGCGGTGGTGAAGCCGAGGCGGGCCAGCAGGTCGATCGGCAGCAGCGGGTCAGCACGGCCGCGCTGGCGTTGCACCAGCACGATCAGGCTCACGCTGCCGACCCCCAGCAGCGTGAGGGAAAACAGCAGGCTGGAAGCGTGCGCAAAACTGTCGCCGCCGATAATCAGCGAGCCGAAGGACAAAGCAATGAGGACGGTGCTGAGATAGTCAAACCGGCCGCCGGTGGTGGGGGTTTTGGGCAGCGCCGTGACGGCAAAATAAAGTGCCGCGCCACCTAAGGGCAAATTGATGAGAAACAGCCACGGCCAGGTGGTGACCGAGAGCACGCCCGCTGCCACCGTAGGGCCAAGCGCCACGCCGGCGGCCACCACAATGCCGTTCAACGCAATGCCGCGGCCGAGAATTTTCGCGGGGTAGATAAAGCGTACTAGGGCGGCATTGACGCTCATGATGCAGGCACCGCCGAAGCCTTGCAGGCCGCGGGCAGCGGCCAGCTCCGGCAGGGTTCTGGACATCGCGCACAGCACTGAGGCGACGACGAATAATATCAGCCCGATTCGGCACATGCGGGCATGGCCAACCCGGTCGCCCATGGCCGCCAGGGGCAACAGTGAGACAACGCTGGCAAGCTGGTAGGCGTTGACCACCCAGATGGCCGCCGAGGCGGTGGTATGAATGTCACGGGCGATGCTGGGCAGGGCAACATTGACAATGGCGTAATCGAGAACCGACAGCAGCACCGACATCGCCACCGCGAACATCGCCCGGTTGCGGGCACCGCCGAACAGGCCGTCATGGGTACCGCCAGGAGTGCCGCCGGGGGTGTTATCAGGAGTCTGGGCCGCCGATTGAGACATTGTCTCCCTGTATGACGCAGGCCGAAGCCCGGACAGGGGGTTTTTTGCTGGCTGCTATGACAGACGCCAGCGCGGCCTCATTTCCCCAGTAGCTGTTGTAACATACCGGGTGGCAGGTTGATGCTGGAATTGCCTTGCGGTGGCGCGAATAAATAGCCGGGGTTGTGCTGGTAGGTGACCGAGGTGGCGGTGATATCGGCTGAACCATGAGAATCGTGGCCGGTGAAGTGTAAAATCACGCCGTCGGGCGTGAGGCACGCCGTACCGGTGCCCTGTTCGCCTAGAACAAGGTATTTTTCACAGGATAGTCCAGCATATTGCCCGGGACCGAGGGCGGTGAAGCGGGCTTGGCCGGCGCTGTTGAGCTGCTGGGTCAACGCCGAGAGGTCGGGTGCATTGACAGTGCTGTGCAATGCCGGGACCACCAGTTGCGCCGTGTTGTCAGGTAAATTGACAAGGAAATAGGTGCCCTGGGCGGGGTCGTCGATGCGGGCGCGCTGATCAGCGGCGTCGTAAGCCAGTTGGTAGGTGGCATCGCGGTGGCCCGGCACTGAAAGGTCGTAGGTGATGCTGACATCGCGGGTGGGCAAATAAGCCGGCGGACTGGCAACAGCCGGGGCGGCGCTGAGAAGCAGCAGAGCGGGGCCGATAAATTTCAAGGCAACTATTCCTCTCGGGAGTGGGCGTACATGGCGGCAATCTCGGCGGCCAACAGGGTCGGCTCAGGCGCGGCTTGGAAGCGGGCAGAGGTTTCAACGGCACCCGCCAGCAATACATGGTAGTCATCGCGCGGTACTTCCACCGCCCCGAAGCGGGTGAGGTGGGCTGTGATGAACTGGGTGTCCAGCAGCACGTAGCCACCCAGGCGCAACCGGGCCACCAGATGTACCAGGGCGATTTTTGAAGCATCGGTTTGGGTGGAAAACATGCTCTCGCCAAAAAATGCCCCGCCGAGCGAGGCGCCATACAGCCCGCCCACAAGCTGACCATCGGCCCAGACTTCGACGCTATGGGCAAAGCCCAGCGCGAATAATTCGGTGAACAGCCGCTCGATCTCGAGGTTGATCCAGGTTTCCGGGCGGTTGGCGCGGGCGGCAGCACAGGCGGCGATGGTGGCGGCGAACTGGGTGTCGGCGGTAATGCTGAACCGCCCGGAACGCAGGGTCTTCATCAGGCTGCGTGGCAGATGGAACTTGTTGAGCGGCAGCACGCCGCGGGCTTCCGGGTCCAGCCAATGCAGCGAGCGGCTGGCGCGTGATTCCGCCATCGGAAACATCCCCAGCCGATAGGCGCGGAGCAGCAGGTCGGCGGTGAGGACAAAAGGCCGGGCGGACATAAAGCAAGCCTGCCATGGCGCACTGATTCGGAGAAGTGAAAGAAAATAAACCCCGCACCGGTTAGCGCCGGGCACTAGGCAAAAATATACCCCGGGTATTGCTACCCGGGGTACTTCGGACGTTTCCTGAAAAGTTAGCGTTTATACGCGCTTATTTGATCTTGTCGGGAGTGGTTGTGTTGGGCTTAGCGTTCCGGTGAGGATACGGCCCAGGAATGGCTGTGCACAAGGCCGTCATCATGGTCGTGGTACTGCGGACGGCTGGCAGCGGCCTGGCGGGCCAAAGCAGCGCTGCGGCGGCCGATATGCGGGGCTTCGGAGGATGTCCAGGAGTGGCTGTGAACCAGGCCATCATCATGGTCGGTATGGCCGTGGGAAGCGTGACTGGTGCGGGTCTGGGTCAACATGGTCAAAATCCTCAACGTGGCGTGTTAGCGTGGCGTGAAAGCGGGGCCGTGTGGCGATGAGTGAATTATTTACACATTCAGGTCGATTGTCACGCGCTAAATGGCCCGGAAAAGCCCCATTTTACCGAAATGGGTGGATGACTTGACTGTAAAACTTTGCTATTTGTAAATCATGTCAAAGACAATCATTGGTAAAACGGTGCGCCGGTTGCGGATGGAACAAGGCTTCTCGCAGCAGGGTTT
>NCFD01000391.1 GCA_002281005.1 Acidocella sp. 35-58-6
TCCGCCACGGACCCTGGATATCGATATAATCGACCTGAATGGTATCATCCGGGCTCTGCCGACACCTATTTTGCCGCATCCGAGGGCGCATTTACGGGCATTTGTGCTGCGGCCGATCCTGGACGTCGCCCCGGGCTGGATACATCCGGCGTTCCGCCGCTCGGTGACTTCACTGTTGGTTGATTTGCCAGCGCAACCCATACAACCCTGGTCTGATGGCTAAAACCTTGCATTCGGCTCCGGCGCACTGTATCTGAAAATTTGGATTGTATTTGTTTGGGAGTAGCCTCGGATGGCCCGCGTCACCGTTGAAGATTGTGTGTTGAAAGTGCCGAACCGGTTTGAACTGGTGCTGTTGGGGGCCCAGCGGGCCCGGAATATCAGCCGTGGCGAGCTGCTGACCATTGACCGCGATAACGACAAGAACCCGGTGGTGGCCTTGCGTGAGATCGCCGAAGAGACCCTCAATCTCGGCGATTTGGAGCAGGATCTGGTTAAATCCCTGTCGCGGGTGCCCGAGCCGGAGCCGGTGGACGAGGAAGTTTTGGACCTTATCCCGACCGACCAGAATATTTTTGGGTTGCAGGATGTTTCTGCCGAGGAAGAAGCGGCTGCTTTGGCGGCTGAATCTGAAGAAATGACGCCGGAAGATATTCAGGCGGCCATTGAAGCGGAGCTCGGCGGCAAAACACGACGTTAAATAGGGAGGGCGCATGAAACCAGAGATACTGGTTCGCGCCCCTGAGGGGTTACCGGCGGGTGGAGTGCCCACACCGTTGGTGCACCCTGAACTTGGACCCCTGCTTTCCCGCATTTCGTCCTACGACAATAAGGCCGACCCGGCTGTCATCGATGCGGCCTATGGTATCGCGTTTGACGCCCATGCGGCGCAAAAGCGCGACAATGGCGAGCCCTACATTACCCACCCGCTGGCCGTTGCGACCATTCTGGCCGGCTACCGTCTAGATACCTCATCGATCATCACGGCGCTGCTGCATGACGTGATCGAGGATACCTCGGTTACCCTGGCCACGGTGCAGAAGCGGTTTGGCTCAGAAGTGGCCGGGCTCGTGGACGGGGTGACGAAGCTCACACGGCTGGAATTGCAGTCTGACCGGACCAAGCAAGCGGAGAATTTCCGTAAGCTTGTTCTGGCGATGAGCAAGGACATACGGGTGCTGATCGTGAAGCTGGCGGACCGGCTTCACAACATGCGCACCATCGGCAATGTGGCCAAGCCCGAGCGGCGCCAGCGCATTGCCCGTGAGACGATGGAGATATACGCGCCGCTGGCTGAGCGTATCGGCATGGAGTCGGTGAAGACCGAATTGCAGACAAGGTCGTTTGCGGAGTTGGACGCCGAGGCATTTGATACCATCCAGGCGCGGTTGAATTTTCT
>NCFD01000392.1 GCA_002281005.1 Acidocella sp. 35-58-6
AGAAGGTAATGGTGAGTTCAGCTTGCGGTGCATAGCCGCGTATTGTGCCGGTGGCGCCATCCACACCGCTGGGGATATCAATTGCTACAATGCGCTTGGCCGCCGTTAGTAAATCAGCCACCGGACGTGCCACGTCGCGCGATAACCCCGCCCCAAACACTGCATCAATGACCAAGTCCGCCCTTGCGATGTCCTCGATGGTGGCGTCTGTCACCGGTACCACTGTAACTGGCCAGCCTCGGTTACTTAAGTATCCGGCAGCCACTTTACCGTCACCGCCGTTATTTCCTGGCCCCGCCAGTACAATCACTCGGCATGGCGCGTAACGGCGGATCACCGCCCGCGCGACTGCCCGCCCAGCAGCGGCCATTAAAGCCACTGCATTGTTGGCCAGCCGGTCGGCCTGAGCCATTTCAAATGGGGTTAAAACTTCGTCCATAGAAAAAACTTGGCACAATCCATGCGTTGTCGCCTAATCGTAATCGAATCGGGAGTTTGGAACATGGGCAAGGTGATTGCGGTCGCTCAACAAAAGGGTGGTTCGGGTAAAACCATGCTGACCGCGCAGCTCGCGGTAGCCTTGGCAGCAGGTTGCAGCGTAGCGGTGCTGGACATCGACCCGCAAGGCAGTCTCACCATCTGGGGAAAGCTGCGGGCCAGCGCGGCCAAGGCCATCGCACCGGTTGCCTCGCATAGTGTCTCGGGCTGGCGGCTGGCGAGTGAACTTGAAAAGCTGAAGGCGGCGTATGACATCGTGCTGATCGACACGCCACCAGTCATTGATAGTGATGCCAGACGCGCGATTCGGGCAGCAGACTTGGTGATTATTCCGCTCAACCCCTCTCCGCCAGACCTGTGGGCGGCTGAAGGGACGCTGAAACTGGCGGCCGAGGAAAAGCGCAAAATCGCGCTGGTATTTAACCGGGCCCCCGCGGCATCGCGGCTACGTAAGCGTATGGAAGCCGAAATTGCCGCGCGTGGTTTGCGGCTGTTCAGCAATGCCCTCGCTAACCGGGCCGGCTATGCCAATGCGTTCGCCGATGGACTCGGGGTTTCAGAGACTAGCGCTACGACGCCAGCAAGCCTGGAGCTGTGCGCTTTGGCAGAAGAGGTCAAAAACCTACTTAGATATTAATGAAATATAACCAAATAAAAGGGTTAGACGTCATTAAAACTTTAAGTTCACGTAAAAATTTGTAATTTTTAATCTCTAAAAGCCTATTTTTCGCTCACCACACGCTTGCGTGATTGCCATTTTTCCGCCACAAACTGCCGCAGTGGTTCACGGTGCACATGAAGTTTTGATGAAGCATTGGACTTGCCGCCAAGTTTAGGGAGCTTCTAAAAAAGACACCGAATGGTGTGGCCGGTCATAAGACCGGCCTTTTTTTTA
>NCFD01000393.1 GCA_002281005.1 Acidocella sp. 35-58-6
CTTTGGAAGTGCCTAGCACAGCGGTGGTGATGTCCTCACGCATGTTGCCGAGCAATGAGTAGGCCACCACCAGCGGCGGGCTGGCGAGATAGTTGGCGCGCACGTTCGGGTGCACGCGGCCTTCAAAATTGCGGTTGCCCGACAGCACCGAGACCGCGACGAGCTTGTTGTTTTCAATCGCATCCACAATCGCATCAGCCAGCGGGCCGGAATTGCCGATGCAGGTGGTGCAGCCATAGCCAACCGTCTGGAAGCCCAGCGCATCGAGGTCAGCCGAGAGGTTGGATTTGTCGAGATATTCGGTGACCACCTGCGAGCCAGGGGCCAGTGAGGTTTTCACCCAGGGCTTCGGGGTCAGGCCCAATGCGCGGGCTTTGCGGGCCACCAGGCCGGCGGCCACCAGCACGTTGGGGTTGGAGGTGTTGGTGCAGGAGGTGATGGCGGCCAGCACCACGTCACCATGGGTAAGCTCATAGTTTGTGCCGGCAACTTTGGCGGTGGTGCCGACATCGTTGGCGGCGACGCCAAGTGACTTGGTGAGCTCAACTTTGAAGGCAGAAGCAGCATCTTTTAGCAGCACGCGGTCCTGCGGGCGCTTCGGGCCGGCCAATGATGGCAGCACGGTGCCCATGTCGAGCTCCAGCGTGTCAGTGAATGTCGGGTCGGTGTTGGTGCGCCACAGGCCCTGCGCCTTGGCATAGGCCTCAACCAGCTTGATGCGGTGCTCATCGCGGCCCGAGAGGTGCAGATAATCCAGCGTAATCTGGTCAACCGGGAAGAAGCCGCAGGTGGCGCCGTATTCCGGGGCCATATTGGCGATGGTGGCGCGGTCCGCGAGGCCCAAATCATCGAGGCCAGGGCCATAGAATTCCACGAACTTCCCAACCACGCTCTTTTTACGCAGCATTTGGGTGACAGTGAGCACGAGGTCGGTGGCGGTGGCACCTTCCGGCAGCTTGCCGGTGAGTTTGAAGCCGATGACATCGGGGATCAGCATGGCGATCGGCTGGCCGAGCATGGCGGCTTCGGCCTCAATGCCGCCGACGCCCCAGCCCAGCACGCCCATGCCGTTGACCATGGTGGTGTGGCTGTCGGTGCCATACAAAGTGTCGGGGTACACAAAGGTTGAACCGCCATTCTCGGAGGTCCAGGCAACTTGTGCCAGATATTCCAAGTTCACCTGATGGCAGATGCCGGTGTCGGGCGGGACGACGCGGAAATTATCGAATGCTTCCTGGCCCCAGCGCAGGAAGCGGTAACGCTCACCGTTACGGTCGAACTCCATGTTGATGTTGGTGGCCAAAGCGCTGGCTGAGCCGGCCACGTCCACCATCACCGAATGGTCGATCACCAGATCAACCGGCACCAGCGGGTTTACTTTCTCAGGCT
>NCFD01000394.1 GCA_002281005.1 Acidocella sp. 35-58-6
CAGCCGGTGATCGTTCTGACACAGTGCAAGGACGGCTCATTGCGGCGCTATGTTTTCGAAATTGAGACCGTGCCTGATTCGAGTACCGGAAACGGCGCGGATGGTGTTTTTTTCTCGGTGCAATTTACTTATCCGGGCGATGAAGCGGCGGCTGAAGCTGCAAAAGCTGCGGCCTCGGCCGCACGGACTGCGCAGCTGAACGTAATTGCACTGGCGAATGCACAGCAAGTCGCCGCCGCGTCGATTTTAGATGCGCAACGGACCAATCCTTACATTGGCCCACGAAACTACAAATATGTCGCGCAAGGCGATAAATCGCTCACGCCGATTACGATTTGGGACAATGGCTATTCGACCGTTCTGCAATTTCCGGGCAATGAGCGTATTCCGTCTATCTTTGTAATCGACCCGGACGGGAAGGAGGCCACTGCCGCGTACTCCGTAAACGGTAGCACGGTGCAGGTTGGGGAGACCGCGCAAGAATTTCGCCTGCGTGACGGCAATACGGTCTTGAACGTCTACAATATGGCTTACAATAGCGTCGGTCAAAATCCTGGGACCGGCACCACCAGCGCGGTAGTGACGCGGGTTGTCAATACGAGCGCCGGCACTGCAGTAGGAATGGCGCCATGAGCGGGAACAATCAATCGCCAATCGAGGACGGCCGTTCGCCCGTGGGCGGTCCGCCTCGCCGTGAAATGGGCACTGGCGCCAAATTCGGATTCTTGGCGCTGGTTGGAGTCGTGGTGCTCGGGTTCGTCTGGTTTAACGCGCTGTATAGCCATCGCGCGAAGACCCAGCCCACGGCCGCGCAAACGGCTTATGGCGGAGGCGGCGAAGCTTATATTCCAGCGCCGACTGTTCAGGCCACGCCGGCGCCGCAAGCGGCGCTGCCGCAACCGGCGGCAGGTACATCTGGGTCTTATTTTGGCGGACAACAGCAACAAAATCCGGCACAAGCTCCGATTTTGGCCTTTTCCGGGTCTGACGTGAGTGTACCGGCTCCACCGCCCCAACCCGCGCCTGTGGCGGACGATGAGGGCCAGGGAAGTGGCACCGGACTTCCTGGCGCGGATAAGTCGCCTTTAGCTGCGCGGTTGGCGCCTACGGCTTTAGAGGGTGAGAAAGCGACTGTGCTGCAAAACCCCGGCATGGTCATCACAGAGGGCACGATCATCCCGTGCATTCTGCAAACCGCCATCAACAGTGAATTGCCGGGGCTGGTGACATGCGTTGTGCCCATGGACATCCGCGGTTCGACGGGTGACGTGGTGTTGCTTGATCGTGGCACAAAAATCGTCGGGCAAATTGAAAGCGGGCTCATGCAGGGCCAGGATCGGGTCTTTGTCGATTGGACCCGCGCCGAAACGCCAGATCATGTCATC
>NCFD01000395.1 GCA_002281005.1 Acidocella sp. 35-58-6
CGATTAAAACAAAATTATCGACAGTTAGTGCCAAATCATCCTGGTAATATTCCATAATCCCGTCGTCCTGATGATGCGAAATTAGATCAACGACATTCTGGCAGGATACATCGGCAACAAGAGGATTAGAATACGGAAACACAGGATTAAGCTGCAAAGCCGCAACCAGCATAATGGCAGATAACATAGACCAAAATCCTATCAACAATCACGTGGCGTAGGGCGGATAAGCGCAGCTTCATCCGCCATTTTTCTTAACACGCCAACTTTCAACCCCGCAACGATAAAGCTATTAAAGAAGGCGGATGACGCTGCGCTTATCCACCCTACAATTCCATATTCCTTTATCAATCCGGCCATGCAGGCACCCAGGGTCTGGCGCCCTGCTCGTCGCGGTCGGTTTCGATGTGGGGGCCTTGTGGTGTGAGCCAGATGGCGGTGGCGCCGTTTTGGTAGGTGGTGAGGCGGTCGATGATGGTGCGGGCTTTTGTATCGCACGCACCGCGCAGCATCAGGGGGGAGATGATGAGGGGGGCGTCTGGGCAGGTGGCGGGCGGGGTTAACACTAACGCCACGGGGAATTTGGTTGCGAGGCTGCAAATATCGTCCGGGCAGGTGGCGGGGTCGAGCGGGGTGAAACTCTGTCCGGGCCAGAGGGCTTGCCATTGGCCGAGCGTGTAATTGCTGGCTTTGGGTTGGCGTTGCAGGACTAATCCGGTTGGGGTTTGCAGGGCGATGAGTCTGGCATCGGCTGAGATGAGCACGTCAGGCGGACGGGCGGCGAGGTAAACCGCCAATGCGGCGGCGATGGGGAGCAGACCCAGCAGGCGCGGTCGGCTGCGCCAGATGCATAGCCAACTGAGGCCGCCCGCGAAGAGTAGAATGGCGAGGCCCGGCATGGGGGGGACGCGCAAGCTGGCGTCCGGCCAGGTGGCGATGATGCTGGTGAGCCAGACGATGAGGGCGATGCCCCAGCCCATCGGGATGATGACAAGCCAGGCGAGGCCAAGCGGCATCAGGGCCAAGGCCAGCAGGCCGAGTGGCATGATCCATAAAGCGGTGAGCGGGACAGCGATGAGATTGGCGAGAATCCAGTACGGCTGCACCTGCTGGAACTGGTAGGCGGCGAACGGCATGGAAGCGCCGCCGGCGAGCAGGCTGGTGATGAATAATCCCGCGATATGGGCCAGCACCCGGCGGGCGTGCGAGGTGCCCTCATGCCAGTGGCTCACAATGTTTGAGATGGCGGAATATCCTGCAATCAGAGCCAGTACGGCGGAGAAGCTCATCTGGAAACTCACCCCGACGATGGCCTCGGGGGTGGCGAGCAGCAGCACCGCGGCGGCCAGGGCCAGGCCGCGCAGGGA
>NCFD01000040.1 GCA_002281005.1 Acidocella sp. 35-58-6
GGATACCGGCCTTCGCCGGTATGACGTGGTATATTGATCTCGTCATACCGGCGCAGGCCGGTATCCACGACTTCCTGAAAACCCCTATTTTCGCAAAGTTTTTTCCGGGAATTTTTGGTTTTTATTGTGTTATTTCAGATGCTTACGCGGGATTTTCGGGCAAAACGCTTCACGTGAAGCGTTCAACCATTGAGCAGTTTGAGGATCTCATCCAACTGGTCGAGGTTCTTATAATTCATCAGAACCGTCCCGCCCTTGCCATTAAACGTCACTTTCACCCGCAACCCGAGCTTCTCGGTCAGTGAGTCCGCCAGCGCCTCGGTCTCGGGGTCGGTCCGCTTCGGTGGCGGTTTGCGGGCGACTGACTCGGGGATATTGCGGCTTTCCTTGGAGACCAACTCCTCCACCTGCCGCACGCTCAACCCGTCCTTCAGAATTTTATTGGCCACTGCCAGCGGATGATCCGAAGGCACCAGCGCCCGCGCATGGCCCGCTGATAACTGGCCTTCCCGCACCATCACCAGCACCCGCTCTGGCAGCTTCAACAACCGCAGCATATTGCCGATATGCCCGCGCGACTTGCCAATCGCCTCACCCAATTTGTCGTGGGTCAGCTTGAACTCCTCGAGCAGCCGCTGGTAGCCCATCGCCTCTTCCACCGCGTTGAGGTCTTCGCGTTGTAAGTTCTCCACCAGCCCGGCGGCCATGGCGTCGGTGTCGGAAAGTTCACGCACCAGCACCGGCACATCATGCAGTTGCGCCAGTTGGGCCGCCCGCCAGCGGCGTTCACCGGCAATAATCTGGTATTCGCCCTCCGCCCCTGGCTTTGGGCGCACCAAAAGCGGCTGCAAAATACCACGCTGGGTAATCGAGGCCGCCAGCTCGTTCAGCGCCTCCTCATCCATGGCGCGGCGCGGCTGAAACGGGCTGGGCTCCAAACTTGCCACACTCAGGCTTTGCACGCCCGGGGCGCTCACGCTGGTGGGGGCTGCGGCATCACCAAGCAAGGCGGCCAAGCCGCGGCCAAGGCGTTTGGGGGGGGGGTCAGGCTCATAATTTATCTTTCAGGCTGCGCGATTAGGAAACGCGGGTGCGTTTTAAAAATTCCGATGCCAGGTTCAAATAGGCCTGCGCCCCGGCGGAGCGGAAATCATACAGCAACACCGGCACACCATGGCTGGGCGCTTCAGTGATGCGGATATTGCGGGGGATGCTGGTATCAAACACCTTATCCTTGAAATGCTCCCGCACATCATTGCAAACCTGCTCGGAGAGGTTATTGCGCTTATCGGTCATGGTCAGCACAATCCCTTCCAGGGTCAGCGAGGTATTGAGCTTTTTGGTGACCATCTCGATCGTGCGCATCAATTGCGAAATCCCTTCCAGGGCAAAAAACTCAGCTTGCAGCGGCACCAAAACTGAATCAGCGGCAACCAGGGCATTGAGAGTAAGCAAACCAAGGCCAGGTGGGCAATCAATAAATATCGCATCAACATCAGGGGCACCTGCCGCAATGGCCTGGCGCAATAAAAACTGCCAGGATTCCAGTTGGCCGAACTCTAAATCCGCCCCATTCAAATCCCCCACCGCCGGCACAATGCTCAGGTTTGGCACCTGCGTCGGCAGGGTTAATTCCGCCAGGCTGGCTTCCCCCGCCAGCAGCGCATAAGTGCCGCCATTGCGAATTGACGAGGCAATGCCAAGGCCAGTGCTGGCATTGCCTTGCGGGTCAGAATCAATGAGGAGGATTTTGGCACCACCAATGGCCAGGGCGGCAGCCAGATTGATGGCGGTAGTGGTTTTGCCAACACCGCCTTTCTGGTTGGCAATCGCGATGATTTTTGGGCGCTTTAGCGGTTCAGCCGGGGTGTCCAACATGGCGAAGATTGCTCACTTTCAGAATGCAGGCCTGGTCGTCGAGCGGGTTTTTGCAACGCTCGACCTCCATGTGCCAGAGCGCTGCAGCCTGGGCTAGCTCAACTTCGTGATTCTTGCCCTTGGGGAACAAACAAATGCCGCCAGGGGCCAATAAGGGTGCGGCAAGGCCCAATAATTTATCCAATGGCGCCAAAGCGCGGGCGGTGAGCAGCATGGCGGGAGCGGTTTTGGCCTCCTCGATGCGAAGGCTGAGCACTTTTACCGGGGCGTGCAACTCGCGCGCGGCATCCATCAAAAACGCGGCTTTGCGCTTATCTGACTCAATCAGAGTAAAGGAAATGCCCGTGGCAATGGCCAGCACCATGCCAGGAAAGCCAGCGCCTGAGCCGATATCGATGGCAAAGGGGATATTGGGTGGAATATAAGGCAGAATTGCCAGACTATCTTGAATATGGCGCTCCCACAGATGCGGGATATCGGATTTACTGACCAGATTGATTTTGGCGGACCAGCGCGCCACCAGGGCGGCGAATTCCCGTAATTTAGCCTCGCTCAAGCCGCCCGCCGGGCCTTTTTCAACGCGCCGAAAATGGCCCCAAGTGCCGCCGGCGTCATCGCCTCGATGCGCCCTGCGACCGCCAGATTGGCCGGGCGGACGCGGTTGAGCTTTTCGCGCAGCTCGTTGGAAAGCCCGCCAACTGTGGAAAAATCGAAATTTTCCGGAATCCGCACCGCTTCATCCGCCGCACGGGCGTGAATTTCGCTCTCCATGCGGCGCAAATAGCCGGAGTAATGAATATCAGCCCGCAGAATTTCGGCGGCGCGCGTCATGGCATCGCCTGGTTTGCCGTTATATGCGGCGATTTCAGCGGTCAGGGCTGCAAACACCCCTGCCCGCTCAGTGCTCACACAACCCCAATTAAGACCCAACTGGGTGAGCCGAAGCTCAGCATTATCGGCCCGCAATAACAGCCGGTATTCAGCGCGGGAGGTAAACATGCGGTAGGGTTCGGTGACCCCTTGGGTGACCAGATCATCAATCAGCACACCGATATAGGCCTGGCTGCGCGAGAGTTGCACCGGGGCCAAACCGCCGGCGCGGCGCGCCGCGTTCAACCCCGCCATCAAGCCCTGGGCAGCGGCTTCCTCATAACCTGTGGTGCCATTGATCTGGCCTGCCAAAAACAAGCCAGGCAGTTTTTTCAACTGCAAGGCATGATCAAGCGCGCGGGGGTCCACATAATCATATTCCACCGCATAGCCGGGTTTCAGTAATTTGGCGTGTTCAAGGCCAGGAATGCTGTGGATGAAGGCTTCCTGCACATCCGCCGGCAGCGAGGTGGAAATGCCATTGGGGTAGATGGTGTTATCATCCAGCCCTTCGGGCTCCAGGAAAATCTGATGCGAACCCTTTTCGGCGAAGCGGACGATTTTATCCTCGATCGAAGGGCAATAGCGCGGCCCGCGGCCGGAAATGGCACCGCCATAGACCGCTGATTTATGGATATTTTCGCGGATGATGGCGTGGGTGGCTTCGGTGGTGGCGGTGATGCGGCAGGCGATTTGCGGGTTGGTAACACGCTCGGTCATCGCCGAAAAGGGCTCGGGCGGGTTTTCACCGACATCAGGGGCCAAGCCCTCCCAGTCGATGGAGGTTTTGTCCAGCCGCGCGGGCGTGCCGGTTTTCAGGCGGCCCAGCGGCAAGCCCAGGGCCAGCAGATCATCAGCGAGGCGCGTAGCAGCTTCATCGCCAATGCGGCCACCTGCTTGCGTGAGTGTGCCAAAATGCAGAACGCCGCGCAAAAACGTGCCGGTGGTGAGGACGGCGGCGGCACAATTTATGGTTTTACCATCAGCGGTCATCACCGCATCAAGGTTGCCACCTGAATCCCGGCCCAAACCGCTGACTTCGCCTTCCAGAATGGTGAGGTTGGGTTGTGCTGCCAATAGCGCCTGGATGGCATTGCGGTAGAGTTTGCGGTCCGCCTGGGCGCGGGGACCACGCACCGCCGGGCCCTTGGTGCGGTTGAGCAATTTGAAATGGATGCAGGCGGCGTCAGCAGCTTTGCCCATCAGCCCATCGAGCGCGTCGATCTCGCGCACCAGATGCCCCTTGCCGATGCCGCCGATGGCCGGGTTGCAGGACATCTCGCCCAGCCGGTCAGCCCGGTGGGTGATGAGCAAGGTTTGTGCCCCTGCCCGCGCTGCTGCCGCCGCTGCCTCGCAGCCGGCATGGCCGCCGCCAATAATGATGACATCATAACGCATAGCTGGGCTTTAGCGAGTTTGGTTGGAAAATGCGAGGGTGCGCCTTGCTTTATGGCGGCCCTGCCCGTAAAGAGCGCGCTCTGCTGATTTGTGGCGGAAGCGTGCGCGACGGGCCATTAGGCATGCCCGGCCGCCGTGAATGACATAGGAGATCAAAATGCCAAAGCTAAAGACCAAGTCATCGGTCAAAAAACGCTTCAAGATCACCGCCACCGGCAAGGTTCTCGCCGGTCCGGGCAAGAAGCGCCATAACCTGATGGCCCGCAGCCAAAAATCCAAGCGTAGCAATCGCGGCAGCCAAACCCTGACCCATGCTGATGGTATTACCGTCAAGCAGTGGGCCCCCTATGGTATTGGTTGAGGAGCGAAATAAATGGCACGTGTAAAACGGGGTGTGACGACCCATGCTCGTCATAAAAAGATTATTGATCAGTCCAAGGGTTTCGTTGGGCGGTCATCCACCAATTACCGGATTGCGCTGGAGCGCCTGGAAAAAGCGCTGCGCTATGCGTACCGCGACCGCCGGGTTAAAAAGCGCGAATTCCGCAGCCTGTGGATCCAGCGCATCAACGCGGCTGTGCGTGAACATGGGCTGACTTACAGCCAGTTTATGTTCGGCTTCAAGGCAACCGGCCTTGAGATGGACCGTAAAATTCTGGCCGCCATTGCGTTTGACGATGCGGCAGCGTTTGCCGAGATCGTGCAGGCGGTGAAGGCTGTTAAAGACGCCGGTTAATTTAACCCGCGTTGACGATGTGAAAAACCTCCGGGGGCAGCCTCGGGGGTTTTTTTATGTGGCTTGCATGTGAGCACGGAAAACCCCAGCTTTTGGGTATGAAATCAATTCCGCCGCTCCCTGAGAATTTGGCTGACGCCGCAACATTTTTAACCGACCATGAGCAAGGTCAGTTATGGCAGGCAGCGGTACTGATGGCGGATTCCCGTGGGCTGCTGATGCGCCTGACTGGCATGTTTGGCCGGCGGGTGGAAGCATTGCGGGCGCGGGTGTTGCAGGCTGGGGCGCGGTTTGGCGGGGCCGGCTGGGAGGATTTGACCCGCCGGGCGCAGGCGGCGGTGGAGGATGTGCTATGGAATTCCTATGAATTTGCCACCTTTGGGCTGGAAGCTACGCCGCGGTTTATGCGCTCCGATAAAGGCCGTGGTAACCGCCTGCACCGCTTGGCAGTGACCACCAGCGGCATGGCTTCGGGGTTTGTGGGGCTGCCAGGGGTGCTGGTGGATATTCCGTTTACCACCGCCACGATTTTGCGCAGCATCGCTGAGGTGGCGCGGGATTTTGGTGAGGATTTAGGCGATGAAGATACCAGACGGGCCTGCCTGGAGGTGTTGGCTTTTGGCGGGCCAGGCGAGGCTGATGACGATGCTGAAACCGGCTATTGGGCCGCGCGGCTGGGGTTGAACCACATGGCGGTGTCACTGTTGATTAAATCAGCGGCGGGGCGGTTTGGCATTATTTTATCGGAGAAATTTTTAACGCAAGCCGTGCCTGTGGTGGGAGCGATCTCGGGTGGGGCGCTGAATTATGCCTTCACAGACCATTACCAGAAAATGGCGCGCGTGCATTTTTGTTTGCGCTCGTTGGAGCGACGCAGTTTGGAGCCCGCAATGGTGCGGGATTTGTTTGGGCAGATGGTTGAGGCAGCGCGGGCGCGGCGCAAAATTAGCCGGCGGCGCAATGATACGATGGTGTATTTGCCAGGATAAGAAATGCGGATTTTCCGGCAGTTTTACTCCATCGTTTTTTTCTCGCGTTTCTGGTGCCAGTTGTCCATAAGTTTCAGCACAGCGGCTGAGGTTTCTTCAATCGAGCGGCGCGTGACATCGATGGTGGGCCAGCCGCGCATATTGCAGAGGCGCCTTGCCCATAATAGCTCCTTCTCGACCATTTCGAAATCAACATAATCACCGTTATCAGTTTTAATGATGCCCGGTTGGGCACCGGTGCCGATGAGTTGCAGACGATGGCGGCGGATATCGATGAGGGATTTCGGGTCGATGGTCAGGCCGATCACTGGGCAACCTGGGTCCTTTAAAAGCTCAGGGGGTTCGATACCTGGCACCAAGGGCACATTGGCGGCTTTGATGCCGCGGTTGGCGAGGTAGAAGCAGGTGGGGGTTTTAGATGAGCGCGAAACACCGACCAGCACCACATCAGCTTCAGCCATGCCCCGGTCAGCCTGGCCATCATCATGGGAAATGACATAATGCATGGCATCGATGCGGCGGAAATAATCGGCATCCAGAACATATTGCCGGCCGGGGCGGTGCTTGGTGGGCAGGCCGAGTTGTTCCTGTAATAGCGCCATGACCGGGTCGAGCACATGGATGATTTTGGTGTCCGACCGGGCGCAAAATTCGTCGATTTCAGTGCGTAACGCGGCATCGACCAATGAACATAGAACTGGGCCGGGTTCAGCCTGAATACCCTCAAACACCCGGTGCAGTTGTAACCTAGTGCGGATGAGGGACCAGCGGTGATAATTCACCTGCGGATCGTCAAATTGCGCGATGGCGGCGCGGGCCATGGCGCTTAAAGTATCGCCAGTGGCATCAGAAATGAGGTGTATATTTAGCTTAGAACTGTCCATACGGGCCACAATAGCGTGGATAACTTGCTACGGCACCTCATGATTTTGGAATGATGGGGATAGAGTGACAATTCGATGAACGGTTGATGACAGGTGGTGGTATTTTGTGCAGGGTGTGTGTAAGCGCAATTGAATGAATAGAATCAAGGTGTTGTAAGCTAATCATGGGTGTGGATAAGAGTGTGGATGAGAGTTTGAAATGTTTAACCCCCGTTATCCACAGGGTACAATAACTACAACAATCTTTTAAGAATACTTATTTAAGGGTAGGCCGGGTGTATGAAATTACTTGATGTGTTGAATGGAGAAGCGGTGTGGCCACCGCCGGTGTGGTTGATGCGCCAAGCTGGGCGGTATTTGCCGGAGTACCGGGACTTACGGGCCGAAGCGGGTGATTTTTTGAAATTATGTATGAACCCGAAGCTTGCGGCGGAAGTGACTTTGCAGCCGGTGCGGCGGTTTGGGTTTGATGCGGCGATTTTATTTTCTGATATTTTGATTTTGCCGATGGTTTTGGGGCAGGAATTACGCTTTGGTGAGGGTGAAGGGCCGGTATTGCCGCCAATTACCTCATTGAAGGAGGTTTCGGCTTTAAGTGTGGATGCAGCGGTGGCTGGGTTTGCCCCAATTATTGAGACAGTGCGGTTAACCCGTGCGGAATTACCGGGTAAAACCGCGCTGATCGGCTTTGCCGGCGGGCCGTTTACCGTGGCTTGTTACATGCTGGATGGTAAAGGCAGTGGCGGGGATTTTCCTCGGACCAGGATGCTGGCCTATGAAAACCCGGCGCTGGTGGATGCGGTGATTGAGTTGCTGGTGCAGGCAACCATTTTATATTTGCAGGCGCAGCTTGATGCTGGGGCCAATTGCGTGATGTTGTTTGAGAGTTGGGCGGGGATTTTGCCGTCCCGGTTGTTTAAAAAACTGGTGATTGAACCAAACCGGCAGATTGTGGCGGCGCTGCGAGCTAAGAATCCGGCGGTGAAGATTATTGGCTTTCCACGCCTGAGCGGGTTGCTGGTGGGTGAGTATGTAAGGGGTACCGGCGTTGATGCGGTGGGGTTGGATAGTGTGACGGACCCAGCCGCCGCGATTGCCGCCTGCCCGCCTGGGAGTGTGTTCCAGGGCAACCTGGACCCGTTATTGTTGCGGGTGGGTGGGGCGGCGTTGGACCAGGGGATTAACGATACCCTGGATGGGTTTCGTGGTCAGCGCCATATTTTTAATTTAGGGCATGGGATTACCCCGGATGTGAAACCGGAGACTGTGGCGCGGTTGATGAATGTGATTCAAGCATCATCTGCTGTTTTATGAAAACTGCCATTGTTTTGTTTAATCTGGGCGGGCCGGATGAGCCTGAGGCGATCAAGCCGTTCCGGGTTAATTTATTTTCCGACCCTGCGATTATCCGGGCGCCAATTTTCATCCGGTTTTGGCTGGCGCGGTTGATTGCGGCCAGTTCATCAAAGGCGGCGGTGGATG
>NCFD01000396.1 GCA_002281005.1 Acidocella sp. 35-58-6
GTGTTGCGGTCTCTAAAATTGCAGCCCCAATCACAATGCCAAGTGTGAGGGTGAGTTGTTGCACCGTTGAATACAAGCTGGTGGCAGCGGACATCCGTGCGCGCGGTACGTCGCCATACGCAATTGAGTTGAAAGCGGTGAATTGCAGCGAGCGGAACAACCCGCCCAGTAGCAGCACGCTGGACAGCAACAGCGATGGCCAGCCCGGGTTGAAGAGGGCGCAGATCGCAACGAACCCAGCGGAAAGGATGCCGTTAACCACCAGCACCGTACGAAACCCAAACCACCGCAGCACCGGCTGCGCCGCCGGCTTCATTGAAAGTGCTCCCACCGCCGAGGCAAACGTAATCAGCCCGCTTTGCAGGGCGGTCTCGCCAAAGGCCAGTTGCAGCATCAGAGGCAGTAAAAACGGCATGGCACCAATGGCCACTCGGAACAGGCTTCCGGCTATCACTGAACTCGCGAAGGTGGGAATCCGCATCAATGAGAAATCCAGCACCGGGTGCGGGTGACCATGCGCGTGCCACCCATACAGCCCGCCAGCCGTGAGGCCCACGGCAAATAACCCCAGCGTATAGGGCAACGGAATAATGCCGCGCCCCACAGTCTCAAACCCTGCCATCATGCAGGCCATGGTTACGCCGGTGAGAATCAGGCCCATCAGGTCCAGTTTGCCGCCGCCATCGGCTTCCTTCACATCCGGGATAAACATGGTTACCGCAATCGCGCCGATAATCCCGATTGGAATGTTGATGTCGAATATCCAGCGCCAGGAAAAATACGTCACAATCAACCCACCTAAGGGCGGCCCCACCACCGGGCCCACCAGGGCCGGCATGGTGATCCACGACATCGCCGCCACCATCTGCGCCCGTGAGATCGAGCGCAGCAACACCAGACGCCCCACCGGCACCATCATCGCCCCGCCAATGCCTTGAATGATCCGCGCTGCCACCAAAAACCATAGCGAGGGCGCTAAACCACATGCAATCGAGCCCAGGGTGAACACCACAATCGCGGCGCGGAACACGGTGCGGCTACCAAACCGGTCCGCTGCCCAGCCACTGGCAGGAATAAACACCGAAAGGCTGATCAAATAGGAGGTGAGGGCAACGCTCATATGCAGCGGGTCGGCATGGAAGCTCTTGGCCATCGCAGGCAGGCCAGTTGCAATTACGGTGGAGTCGAGATTTTGCATAAACAAGGCGCTGGCCACGATTACCGCCGTCAGCCGCATTTTATGGGTACTGGTTATCGGCTCAATATCTGGCGTCTCGGGCGCATCCATGGCCGTGTATGTAGCGGTCACCCCGCAAGGCTGAAACCCCGGTGCAAGCGGGGCATATATGTGCAGACC
>NCFD01000397.1 GCA_002281005.1 Acidocella sp. 35-58-6
TCGGCGGCGTGCGTGATGAGGCTGAAATCCGTGGTCACCAGCGCACCTATATCGGCTCGATGCCGGGCAAGGTGATCCAGGGCATGAAGAAGGCGAAAACTTCCAACCCACTGTTTTTGCTCGATGAAATCGACAAGCTTGGTAATGACTGGCGCGGTGATCCATCCTCGGCGCTGCTTGAAGTGCTAGACCCGGAGCAGAACGCCACCTTCGCGGATCATTATCTGGAGGTCGATTATGACCTTTCGGACGTGATGTTCGTGACCACCGCGAACAGCCTGAAGATGCCGCAGCCGTTGCTGGACCGCATGGAGATCATTCGAATCCCCGGCTACACCGAGGATGAGAAGGTTCAAATCGCCAAGCGCCACCTAGTGAATAAGCAAGGCGAAGCCCATGGGCTGAAGCCGGATGAGTGGTCGATCAGCGATGAAGCTCTGCATGAATTGATCCGCACCTATACGCGGGAAGCGGGTGTAAGGAATTTGGAGCGTGAGATTGCCAACATCGCCCGCAAGGCCGTGAAGGAAATTGTCACATCCAAGGTCAAGAAGGTCGCGATCACCAAAAAGAACCTGGAGAAATTCTCCGGCGTGCCGCGGTTCCGCTACGGCGAGACCGAGGCCGAGGACATGGTGGGTGTGGTGACGGGGCTGGCCTGGACCGAGGTAGGCGGCGAGATTCTCACCATCGAGAGCCTGCTGCTGCCGGGTAAGGGCACCATCAAGCAAACCGGTAAGCTGGGCGATGTGATGCAGGAGAGTGTGGCGGCGGCGTATTCCTATATCCGCTCACGTGCCACGCAGTTCGGTATCAAGCCGCCATTCTTTGATAAGCGCGATATCCACGTGCATGTGCCGGAAGGTGCAACGCCCAAGGATGGGCCTTCAGCCGGCATTGCGATGGCGACCTCGATCGTCAGCGCCATCACCAACATCCCGATTCGCCGGGATATTGCGATGACCGGCGAAATTACCCTGCGTGGCCGGGTGCTGCCGATTGGTGGTTTGAAGGAGAAACTGCTGGCAGCCTTGCGGGCCGGAATCACGACGGTGATTATCCCCAAGGATAATGAAAAAGACCTGATCGAGATCCCCGATAATGTCAAAAAAGGCTTACATATCATCCCGGTATCGCATGTGGATGAGGTGATCGCCTTGGCATTGTCACGTCAGCCAGAGGCAATTGTATGGGAAGAGAAACCCGACGAGATAGCCGCCGCTCCTGGTGATACGAGGGCGGCGTCCTTGCCGCACTAACCGCCTTAATTGACTGAAAGCGGCCAAATTCGGTACTCTGCGCGGCTTGGGCACGGTTGGTGGCCTTGTTCGCAGAGACCAATTTGGTTATTCGAA
>NCFD01000398.1 GCA_002281005.1 Acidocella sp. 35-58-6
ACCGCCGGCTCATAGCGCTGGATCATCAGCGGCTCGCGCGAGGCTGCAAAAAACATATCCAGCAGCGAGCCCAAATTCTCATCATCAGGCTTCACCCGAAACACCCCAATCCCGCCATTCCCAAATAGCGGCTTCACAATAATATCCTTGTGCCGGGCCCTGAATTCCTTAATCGCCTCGCGGTCCCGCCCGATCATCGTCGGCGGCATCAATTGCGGAAAATGCGCCACCAGCAGTTTCTCCGGCGCATTGCGCACTGAGGCCGGGTCATTCACCACCAGGGTTTTGGGGTGGATATGCTCCAGCAAATGCGTGGCGGTGATGTAGCCCATGTCAAACGGCGGGTCCTGGCGCATCAGCACCACATCCATGGCGCTCAAATCCACCGTCTCCAGCGGCCCAAAACTATAAAAATCCCCCGCCACGCGCTGCACCCGCACCGGATGCACCCGCGCCTTCAGCACAGCACCATCCAGCCACATCTGCGGTACCTCATAATGCCACAGCGCATGCCCACGGGCCTGCGCTTCCAGCATCAGGGCAAAAGTGGAATCCGCGTTAATATCCACGGTCGTCATCGGGTCCATCTGGACCGCCACATTTAGCTTCGGCATTTGCCCCTCAATCAATCAATTGAGGGCAGCCTATCAGGAGGAGGAGGGGTGCTCTAGTGCCGCATCGATATGGGCGTGTTGCAGCGCTGTGGTGCAGCCGGAAGCCGTGCCGCTCTCGGCGGTCGGCTCCACCATCGCCACCCGTGGCGTACCGGTGGCATCGGGGTACAACACCAAATTCAACCCGCACGCGGTGGAATGATACAGCCACACCTGCGCGGTACCATCCACCCGGCGCAACGCCGGCTGGCCAAACTCCGCGCTCAGCACCGCCGGTGTCGCCCCCACCAAAGCCTGCGGGTCAGAGGGCGCCTGAATGAAGCTGCTATTGTCAGAAGTTTGGGCCGGTACTGGCGCACATCCAACCAGGCCCGCGAGGGCCAGAATTGGCATTGCAACAGACACATAAATTCGTGCCACCCGGCCCCAGATCATTAAAAAATTACCCAAGCCAACCTATACTCTGCCGTTAATTTTTTAAAAGCCCGATTCCCCGCTGAGAGCCCGATTTTCCCGCTGCGGCGCAAAATATTTTCGCCCCACCATAATGAAACACCATTCCCGCCCTAATCTTGCCTTTCTCGGCGGTCATAGTGCTCCTCATACAAGTCTATTACTCTCACTTTCGCGTCGGAGCCACATCATGAACCGCAATCAGACCACCGAGACCGAGCTTCGCCACGCTGTCATCGACCGTTTAATCGCCGCCAGCCTGCGCGATGCCACGCCCGCCCGTG
>NCFD01000399.1 GCA_002281005.1 Acidocella sp. 35-58-6
GTTTCCAGGGCGTCGAAAAAACCCTTGTCATGCACGACCGAAAACCGCAGCCGCTTACCCACGGCACGGGCCACTTCATTCAACCCGGGCATCAAGGGGGCCCAGTCATCGCTACGGTTGATGGCACCAAAAAACAACGTCAGTTGGTCCGGGTCGGCGAAATTCCTGATCTCGGGGAGTTCAAAAACCGCGTTAGGAAAGATCATCACTTCCGGGTTCTCGGCCCGCAGCACATCAGCCAGACCCGGCGTACTGGTCTGCACCGCATGCACACCCTTGAAAGTTAGCAATTCATCAAGGTTAACGCCGCGCTGTTCAATAAATATCGGATGGTCATCAAATTCTGAAACGATGATATAGCCGTGGCGTAGTAATTTGCGCAGCCGATCCAGGCCAGAGTCACTCAGCAGCAGCGGGCGGTGCAAAATGGCAATTTTCGGCACTTCCGCGAGTGCTGGGCGCATATCGGGCTCAGCCATGATCTCAGCGAATACAGCGCTATCAGTGCGCAGGGCGCGTACGGGCTCAATCACCCTTACATCGCTTACCCCCCCCTGGGGTTCCAGCATGGTTGCATTGATCAGCATCCGCGCCGGGGCGGATTTGCGGGCCCGCCAGATAAATTGTAACGGCCCCGCCCGGTTTAAGTATTCTGCGGGGTCAACCCCAATCGCGCGCAGGCCAGGGGCCAAAGCCTGCGTGAATTGCCGAGCCCGTTCCATATCGATCGGCCGGGATGCTACATCAGCCAGTTCCAGTCCAGCCTCGCTCAGGGCGGCGGCCATGGTGCGCGGCGTGAACCAGCGTAAATGCGTGCGGTCCAGCAAGCCCATGTCTTCATAGTCAAAATTGCCTTGCAGCAGCCGCAATACCAACGACCAATGCTCAACATTGGGCATACATACCAATATGGTGCCACCGGGCGCCAAGTGCTCCACGTGGCGCTGCAGCAGCGCCCAAGGGTCTTTCATATGTTCCAGAACATCGCCGTAGATAATGCAATCAATCCCATCCGGCACCGCAAACGGCATCGGGTTGGCCTCCACGTCGGCACACACCACCTCAGTCAGTCTGGCGGCTGCATGCGGGATCGACTCAGCATCGATATCAATTCCCAAAACCCGGGCGTTGGGGTTACGGCGCAAATAGGCCTCACCAAGCGCACCCTGCGCACACCCTACGTCGAGCACTGTGCGTGCATTAAGCGGGATTTTCTCTAGCAGCTCGGGGTTGGCGTAGTCAGGGTAGCGCACATGATGCGCGAGGTGCTTGGGCTGTTCCGGCTGCCCAACCGGCTCCGGGTCAGTATCCATAGTCATATGCCTTACGACGTAATCTCATT
>NCFD01000400.1 GCA_002281005.1 Acidocella sp. 35-58-6
GTCGCGCGCCAGGGCGATAATCGAGCGGCCTTCTGGTGTGTCATCCCCCAGGCTGGCGATGGCGCAGGCTTCTGCAAGGTCACGCTCAGCCACACCGGCCACCGGATAAAAACCCGAGGCCATGCGGTTACCAAAGGTGATGGTGCCGGTTTTATCGAGCAACAGCGCGTCAACATCGCCAGCGGCTTCCACAGCACGGCCAGATGTGGCCACCACGTTGAAGCGGATCAACCGGTCCATACCTGCAATACCGATGGCCGATAGCAAGCCACCGATGGTGGTGGGGATGAGGCAAACCAGCAAAGCCGCCAGCACGGGGACGGAGAAATTCGTCTGTGAATAGCTGCCAAACCCAACCAGGGTTACTACCGCCAGCAGGAAGATCAGCGTTAACCCCGCGAGCAGAATATTTAGCGCGATTTCGTTCGGCGTCTTGCGGCGCTCAGCGCCTTCCACCAGCGCGATCATGCGGTCAAGGAAGGTAGCTCCTGGGTTGGCGGTGATGCGCACCACCAGCCAGTCCGACACCACTTGTGTACCGCCAGTCACGGCTGAACGATCACCACCGGCCTCACGCACCACCGGCGCTGATTCACCAGTGATGGCGCTTTCATTCACGCTGGCAATGCCTTCGATGATTTCACCATCGGATGGCATGATGTCACCGGCTTCCACCAGCACCATATCACCCTTACGCAAATCCGGCGCCGGTGTGGGCTTGAAGATATTGCGCTCGCGCGGATCCAGGATCAGTTTCGCCATGGTATCCGAACGCGCCCGTTTCATACTCTCAGCCCGCGCCCGGCCACGGCCTTCCGCCACGGCTTCGGCAAAGGTGGCGAACAAAACTGTCAGCCACAACCAAAGCGCAATCACAATCGGGAAGGCGGCGGGTTTGCCGGTGAACAAATCCTCCACGCCCACTGCGCTGGTCATCACCGCCACCACTTCGGTGACGAAAATAACCGGATTACGAGCTAAATCAAGGGCAGCGCGGGAAATGATCTGTTTGTCGAACAGCGAGATCATCTCGGCATTGGCAGTTGTCATGATTGTGTATCCTTAAAAAGTTTTGCCGGCGGCGAGCAAATACTGGTCAGCCAGCGGCCCCAGCGTGTCGGCGGGCAGATATTGCAGGCCGCCCAGGATGATGATCACGCCGATCAGCAGCCCGATGAACAGCGGCCCGGTGGTGGGGAATGTGCCAGCGCTGACGCTGAGCTTTGGCTTGGCGGCCAATGAGCCTGCGATGGCGAGAATGGGGATCAGGAAGGCAAAGCGGCCAAACAGCATCGCAGAGCCCAACCCATAATCCAGCAGCGGTGTATCAGCGCTAAGCCCCGCAAATGCGCTGCCGTTATTCTCGGTGGCTGATGACCAGGCGTACAGCATCTCGCTCAGACCATGTGGCCCGGCATTCGCGAGTGAGCCTAGCCCTGATTTGGTCATCAGCGAGAAGCCTGCACCGGCGAGGATGAAGAGGGTCAGGATCAGCACGCCCAGCATGGCGAGTTTAATCTCCTTCGCCTGTACCTTTTTGCCCAGGTATTCGGGCGTTCGTCCCACCATCAATCCGGCCACAAACACTGAGAGTAATGCGAACACGATGATGGTATAAAAACCCGAGCCCACACCGCCCGGCGTCACTTCACCAAGCTGCATCAGAAACAGCGGAATGGCACCACCAAGTGGCATGTAGCTGTCGGTGAAGCTGTCCACCGCGCCCGTTGATGTGCCGGTGGCGGAGACGTTGAAGGTCGTGGAGGCGGGAATTCCAAAGCGGACATCCTTGCCCTCCATATTACCGCCAGTTGCGGCAACACCAGCGGCGATGTGCAACGGGTTGCCACCAGCCTCGGCAGCGTAGGTACCAATGCAACCTAGCGCCAGAATAATCGCCATGGTAAACATTAAAGCCCGGCCTTGGGCTTTGTCCTTCAGCATAATGCCGAACGCAATCGGCAACCCAAACCCAATCACGAGGTCGAGCCAGTTTTCTAGCAGATTGGTCCAGGCATTCGGGTTCTCGAACGGGTGCGCCGAGTTGGCGTTAAAGAACCCGCCACCATTGGTACCGAACTCCTTAATCGCCTCCTGGAACGCCACCGGCCCGATGGCGATCGTCTGCGACCCGGCATCGAGCGTATGCGCTGATAAAGTTTGCGCAAATGTCTGCGGCGCCCCCGCAACAACAAGCAATGTGGCAGCAATAATCGTGACCGGCAGCAGCAGGTATAACGTGATGCGCGTCAGATCGACGTAAAAATTGCCGATCGTTTGCAAACCACCACCGGTAAAAGCCCGCA
>NCFD01000401.1 GCA_002281005.1 Acidocella sp. 35-58-6
CGTATCCCTTCCCAGCCTATTCAATTGTCAAAGAACGGTCGCAAAAACTTTTCCGCTTCAAACTTTTAGCCAACATAAAAGGCACCGTTTCCGGTACCTTTGTGCCGACCGCTGGACTGCAGCGAGGAGCGGGTTCTACGCCTCACCGAGGGCGTATGTCAACGCTATGACAATCCTTTTTGAAACCTTGAAAAACCCTTTATTCATCGGGGGTTTTTTCAAAATCGCCGCGCTGCGATGCAGCAAACCCGCAATTTTTCATATCAGCACAGCGGTCATGCGCCAAACGCATGTCGAAGCTCAGCGTAAGCCATCGATATACGCCGCCGTACCATAAATCCTCGCAAAACCAGCCGCCAAAGTCGTGCTCACGGCTTCAATAATGTGAGCCTCCGTATAGGTTTCGCTCAAGGCCGGGGCCCCCGTGGCATCGGCGATAAAATCCACAAAATAATCCTTATCATGCGCCGCCCGGGCGGTTGTGTCGCAGCAGAAATTGGTCATGTAACCGCAAATCGCCACACCATCGCAGCCCAAACTCCGTAAAATCCCGTCGAGTTCGGTGCCCTCGAAGCTCGAATACCGTCGTTTGGTGATATGCAGGCCCGCATCAGCAATGTGCAGTTGCGGCACATAAGCAGACTCCTCCGCCCCTTCCACAAAACTCACCGGTTCAGCCGCACCGCCAAAATCGAACATCCGCCCGGCATCACGCCCATCCGCCCGATGCACATGGCGCACGTAAATAACCGGCTTCGCTGCCTTCGAGAAAGCCTCGATCAATAAATTGATATTCGCCAGCGAATGCTCAATCGAGCTCACATACAGCGGCGATTCCGGCGCCGCATAGATATTCTGCACGTCAATCACCAATAAAGCCGTCTTTTTCATACCTAGTCTCCATCTGTTCAGCCGATGCCATATCCCAGGATCATCGCCCGGACTTGACACTTCAGTACCTTAACTGGCGCTCTGCTCATCGCCATGCCGATATCTGGCCGTGAACTGGTAAACTTTATGTCACCAACAATCCTCGCATTTTGCCTCACTTGCCTGCTGATCGAACTGACCCCTGGCCCGAACATGACCTATCTGGCGCTTGTCAGCATGCAAAAGGGCCGCCGCGCCGGCTTCGCAGCCGCAATCGGTGTTGCCATCGGGCTGGCGGGCGCAGGGTTGGCGGCTGGGCTCGGATTATCCGAGGTCATCTCGGCATCACCCTTGCTATACCAAGCACTCCGCTGGGCCGGGGTCGCCTATTTTTTCTATCTTGCCTGGGAGTCCTGGCACACCGACACCAAATTCGACACCACAGACATCGGCGCCGAACAGCG
>NCFD01000041.1:0-1053 GCA_002281005.1 Acidocella sp. 35-58-6
TGGAAACGCTCCTGGGCCTGCCCGCCAACACCATGAAAATGGGCATCATGGATGAAGAGCGCCGCACCAGTGCTAATTTGAAAGCTTGCATCGAGGCCGCCAAAAACCGCGTGGTGTTCATCAATACCGGCTTCCTGGATCGCACCGGCGATGAAATTCACACCTCGATGGTGGCGGGCCCGATGGTGCGCAAGGCTGAGATTAAAAACAGCGCCTGGATCAAGGCCTACGAAGACCGCAACGTGGATTTCGGCCTGGAGTGCGGCCTGCAAGGCAAAGCACAAATCGGCAAGGGCATGTGGGCAGCCCCTGATGATATGGCCGCCATGCTGGAGCAAAAAATCGCGCACCCGCGCGCCGGTGCTAATACAGCCTGGGTGCCCTCACCCACCGCCGCCACTTTGCATGCCACGCACTACCACGCGGTTGATGTGGCTGCCCGCCAAGTGGAATTAAAAGACCGCGCACCGGCAAAGCTTGCCGACCTGCTTACCCCGCCGCTGGCAGACCGCCCGAACTGGCTACCGGCCGATGTGCAGCAGGAATTAGACAATAACTGCCAGAGCTTACTCGGCTACGTGGTACGCTGGATCGACCAGGGCGTTGGCTGCTCGAAAGTGCCAGATATTCACAATGTGGAATTGATGGAAGACCGCGCCACCTTGCGCATCTCTGCCCAGCATCTGGCCAACTGGCTGCTGCACGGCATCACTACCGAGGCACAAGTAATGGAAACCTTGAAGCGCATGGCGCTGGTGGTGGATAAGCAAAACGCTGGTGATGCCGCCTACACGCCGATGGCACCTGGCTATGACGGTATCGCCTTCAAAGCCGCATGCGACTTGATCTTCAAGGGCCTCACGCAACCCAACGGCTATACCGAGTTCATCCTCACCCAGCGCCGCCGCGAAGCCAAAGCCGCGTAAACACACCGTTCCCCAACCTCATCCCCGCGCAAGCGGGGATGACCGGGGTTATTTTTTCAATCCGTATCATCATCCGCCAGCGATTTTTCCACCTTGGCGGTCAGCTCAATATGCAACTGGTGAATTT
>NCFD01000041.1:1079-9119 GCA_002281005.1 Acidocella sp. 35-58-6
GATCCGCATGTTATTCATTGTCTCCAGCACTGCGTCATGCTGCTCCTTGGCAAGCTGGTCAGAGGATTTCGCCGCCAAAATTGTGCCGACACCCAGCAACGGCAGGGCAATAAGCTGCAGCACGCCTGAGCTCGCATATTGCACAAACGGCATAGTGTCCGGCCATTTCAGCGGCAACAGCGAGAAAATTAAACAGAACCAGAAAAACCCCATCGTCGCGAAAATCGCGTTCGAGCGGATGGCAATCTGGTCGTTAAGCTGTTTGATTTTATCGAGCGGCAATTTCTTGACAATCGGCGGTGGCTGCATGGCGAGGGTCCTCCGGCTAGCATTATACCGTTAGCATAACATAATCGGCGATGCTGCCCACTCCCGTCAGGGGGCGCTAAGTACCTTATAAATCGCCCCGGTCAGGTGGCTGAGTTCAGCCGGCGTTATCGTAAGCGCGGGCGTGAGATACACGATATTGCGGAACGGGCGGACCCATACACCTTGTTCCACCAGCTTGAGGCGCAATGCCGCTGGGTTGGCGATAGTGGCCAGTTCAACCACCCCGATCGCGCCCAGTACCCGCACATCCACCACGCCGGGCAATGTGCGGCAGGGTTCAAGTTCAGCCGCTAACTGTGCTGAAATCGCTACTGCCTGCTGCAACCGTTGTTCTGTTTCAAACAAATCCAGTGACGCATTGGCTGCCGCACAGCCCATCGCATTGGCCATGTAGGTCGGCCCGTGCATTAGCGCGGTGCTGGCAGAGTCCGAGAGAAATGCAGCAAACAACTCATCCGAAGCAATCGTCACCGCCAACGGCAACGTACCGCCGGTCAGCGCTTTTGAGAGCGTAATGATATCCGGCACCACGCCCGCTTGCTCAAAGGCAAACATGCTTCCGGTGCGGCCAAAGCCGGTGAAAATTTCGTCAAATATCAGTGTCAGCCCGTAATGGTCAGCCGCCTTGCGCAAATGCCGCAGCACGCTGGGAGGGTGCAACACCATGCCGCCCGCCCCTTGCACCAGCGGCTCAACAATAATCGCCGCCAATGTTTTGGCATGGCCGTCGAGAAAATCATCAAACGCAACGATGCTGGCGGCATCTCGCGGCAAGCCAATCACCGGATGCTCCGGCAGCAACCCGGCGAACATCGCGTGCATCCCCTCCTCGGGGTCGCAAATCGCCATCGTACCCAGCGTGTCGCCATGGTAGCCACCAGTGAAGGCAAGAATTTTGGTGCGCCCGCGCTCCCCCTTATTAAGGCGCGACTGCACCGCAATTTTAATGGCTACTTCCACCGCCACCGAACCGGAGTCAGTAAAAAACACCCGGTTTAAAGGCTCCGGCAGCAGCGCCGCCAGGCGGGTGGCTAGCTGATACGCCGGCTCATGCGCCAGCCCGCCAAACATCACATGCGGCAGGGTTTGCAATTGTGCCGCTACGGCCTGGGCAATATGCGGATGATTATAGCCGTGGCAGGCGGTCCACCAGGAGGCGATGCCGTCAATCAACACCCGGCCATCGGCCAGATGAATCTCCGAGCCTTGCGTGCGTACCACCGGCAGCGGCAGCGGCGCGGTCTGCATCTGCGCATAGGGCAGCCACACATGCCGCCAACCAGTTTGCAGCCAATTCATCTCACGCGCCGAGCGGGTGCAAACCTAGTTTTTCAAACAATGCCTCATCATGGCTGACCGTGGCATTCTTGGTCGTCAGCAATTTGTCGCCGTGAAAGATCGAGTTAGCGCCTGCCAGGAAGCAAAGCGCCTGGGCCTCGTCGCTCATCGCCTCACGCCCCGCTGAAAGCCGCACATAGCTGTTTGGCATGGTAATGCGCGCCACTGCGATGGTGCGGACAAAATCAATCGCGTCAATCGGCGCAGAATCACCCAACGGCGTGCCCTCAACCGCCACCAGCGCATTGATCGGCACCGATTCCGGCGGTGTGGGCAAACTCGCCAGTGTGGCGATCAACCCGGCGCGGTCGCTTTCGTCCTCGCCCATCCCCACAATCCCACCGCAACAAACATTGATGCCCGCATCACGCACGTTGGCCAGCGTATCCAGCCGGTCCTGATAGGTGCGGGTGGTGATCACCTTGCCGTAATATTCCGGCGAAGTATCCAAATTATGATTATAGTAGTCCAGCCCAGCATCTTTCAGCTTGGCGGTCTGCGGGGCGGTCAGCATCCCCAGCGTAACACAAGTCTCCAGTCCCAGCGCCTTCACGCCCTCAATCATGCTGCATACATTGTCCAGATCATGATCCTTGGGTGAACGCCAGGCCGCGCCCATGCAAAATCGCTGGGCACCTTTTTCCTTGGCCGCCCGCGCCTCTGCCAGCACGGTCTCCACCGCCATCAGCTTCGAGGCCGGTGTGCCGGTCTCGTAGGACGCCGCCTGCGGGCAATAGCCGCAATCTTCGGGACAACCACCGGTTTTAATCGAGAGCAGCGTGGAGATTTGCACCGCGGCCGGGTTGAAATTTGCCTGGTGCACTTGCATCGCCCGGAACATCAACTCAGGGAACGGCAGCGCCAATAAGGCTTGCACCGCCTCACGGCTCCAGCGCGGCTTGCTGTTATTTGCGCTCTCGATCATGGCTTCCGGCATTCACAACCTCCCCAATTTTGTAAACCTGACCGTAAACCCATGCCGCCCGCCTGAAAAGCCCAGCCAAAACCTTGCGGATAAGCACCTATTAACGATATCGATGACAACATGACACCGTATTTCGTGACCGCCACTGGTACCGATATTGGCAAAACCTATGTCACAGCCGGCATCATCCGCGCTGCCCGGCAGGCTGGGCAGGATGCTATGGGCATCAAACCCATCATGAGCGGTTATAATGAATTCAACCCCGAGGCCAGCGACGCTGGTGCATTGCTAGCCGCTATGGGCAAGCCGGTAACTGAGCAAACCATCGCCGCCATCTCGCCCTGGCGTTTTACCGCACCGCTATCACCCGATATGGCCGCCAGCCGCGAGAAACGCAGCCTCAGCCTGCGCTCAATTCTCACCTTCTGCCGTATTGCTGCTGAAGCCGCCCCCGGGTTGATGCTGATCGAGGGCGTCGGTGGCGCGATGGTGCCACTTGATAATTTTTATACCGTGCGAGACTGGATCTCAGCCCTCGAAATTCCTGCCATTTTGGTGGCCGGCACGTACTTGGGCACCATCAGCCATACCCTTACCGCTGTTGAGGCACTGCAGGCGCGGCAGGTGACGATCAGCGCGACTGTGTTGAGTCAGAGCCTGAGCTCACCGGTGCCACCCGACGAGACCGCCTATGCGATGGCGAAATTCGTACCGCGCATCCCCATTTTCACCATTCCGCGCCATAACAATGAAACCGCTTTCAAGCGCCTGGCCTGGGCGCTCAGCCCCCATCAACCAGCGGCTGTGCGGGCCTGAAAAACCGCCTCAATCAGCATTTCCGCCGGAGAGCACAATTCCCACAACCTGGCCCCGCGCGTGATAACTGCTCATCAGCGCCGCTAACGCCACGGCGCCACCCGGCTCCACCACCAACTTCAAATGCCGGTGCGCAAACTGCACAGCCGCCTGCACCGCTTCGTCAGTGGCTGTGAGGCCCGCGGTTAACAGCCGCTTATTGATGCTGAAGGTCAGCTCTCCGGGTATCGGCGTTAGTATGGCGTCGCAATAATGCGAGCCTTGCATCGTGTTGGCCACCCGGTATCCCAACGCCAGCGAGCGCGCCGTGTCATCCCAATCAGCAGGTTCAGCGGAATAGACCTTGGTGTGCGGTGAAACATCGCAAAGCGCCAGCGCGCATCCAGCCACCAGCCCGCCGCCACCGGTGCACACAATCATGGCATCCAGTGAAAGGCCTGCAGCAGCCGCGTCCTCCGCTAGTTCCAGTGCCAGCGTACCCTGCCCGGCTATAACATCCGGGTGCTCATACGGCGGGATGAGCACCGCCCCGGTTTGCGCGCAAATCCGCGCCGCGATCGCTTCGCGGTTTTCGCTGGCGCGGTTGTAGGGAATAATATCGGCACCCCAAAACGCCGTATGCTGGCGTTTAATTTCTGGCGCGTCTGCGGGCATCACGATGGTGGCACGCGTACCAAAGCGTTGCGCCGCGCAAGCAATCGCCTGCGCATGGTTACCCGAGGAATAGGCCACCACGCCGCGCTCCAGTTGTTGCGGTGTCAGGCGCAGCAGCGCGTTGGTTGCACCCCGCAATTTGAAACTGCCGGTACGTTGCAACACCTCCGCCTTGACCAGAATATTGCCGCCGGTCAGGGCATCCAGGGCGGCGTTACGTAACATCGGCGTGCGGACAATATGCGGCGTGATCCGCGCCCGAGCGGCGTGAACATCAGCCGGTAGCGGCGGTATTGGCAGGGTCATGGGTGCGGCAATCTCATAGCATCGGGTGGGGTGTTCACAACACAAACATAGTAGCTCATCGCCGGGTCATCGCCGCGCATCCGGTTGCGGGTGCCAAGCGGCATCGCGCAATCGCCGTTGATATGGCGCGACACCGACAAACCGCTCGCCGTGCCGCTCACCACCGGCAACGACAAATCATGCCAGCGGGTACCAGAGGCAACGATGGCAACCCCCGGCGGCCCGGCCCAGGCCAGTTCGGCCAGCGTGGTATAATCCTCCGAGGTGATAAAGGCCGGTACCGGCGAGCCAAACTGCCCTAAAAATTCCGGCCAGCCAGAGAGTTGCAGCGCCACCGGGTCCTGCGCCGCCGGAATGGGAAATGGCGCCGCCAATGCCTGCACATAAACCACCAGAGTGCAGGCAAAGCCAACCCCCAACGCCGAGCGGAGCCATTTATCCAGCAACGGCGGGGCCAGGGCCGCGGCAGCCAGACACGCCGGCATAAATATAATCGCCGGCCAGTTCGGCTCCACCCGGCCCGAGAGCACATGCTCAACAAACACCACGCCGGGCAGCAGGGTCAGCCACAGCAGCAGCCTCGCGGCATCATCATGCACGCGCCGCAGCCGCCATAGCCCCACCGCCACCAGCCCGGCGACCAGCGGCGTGGCCAACCCGAGCTGCCCGATGATCAACTCCGCCAAATACTGCGCCGAACGGCCAAAATCGAACGCCACCACGCGCCCGCCTTGCTTCAAATAGCTCACCCAATGGTGCGTGGCGTTCCAATAAATATCCGGCGCAAATACCGCACCCGCTAGCACCAGCCCCAGCCATGGCCAAGGCGAGCGTAACACCAACCGGCGGGGGCCCGAGGTGAGCAGCCACAACCCAATCGCCGCAATCAGCAGCAACCCTGTGTATTTGGAGAGCAGCGCCGCCCCCGCCGCTGCCCCGATCGCCAGCCACCAGCGGTCATCACGGCTGGCGAGCCAGCGGCCCGTGGCGGCGATGCAGGCGGTCCAGAAAAATATCAACGGCGTGTCGGGCGTCATCAGCACCGACCCCACGCCAACCACCAACGTGGCATTGAACAAAGCGGCAGCCGTCAACCCAGCATGACGGCCCGGAAATAACCGCTCACCGGCATCCCACAACAGCACCGACCCCGCCGCCGCCGCCAGTGGCCCTAGCAGCCGCACCCCCAGCGGGTTGGTTCCCAGCAATTCAGTACCGGCGCGAATCCACAGCGCCACCATCGGCGGATGGTCAAAATAGCCAGGCTGCAAATGCACCGACCATATCCAGTAATAAGCTTCATCAGGTGACAGCGGCAGCAGCGCCGCCATCAGCAACCGCAAGGCTGTCAGCGACCCCAGCGCCACCAGCCATGGAGACACAGCCAGCCTCACCTGGTACGCCAAACCAAAGTGGCTGAGACAGCGTAGTTCCACACCACGCCGACGGCAGCGCCAGCGGCACCGGCCAGAATCGAGCTGGCATCTTGCGCATAGAGCGCGTTGGCAATGCCGATATTGGCGATCGCACCCAGGCTGCACACCAGCACAAATAACAGCAGCCCGCGCCAGACTTTGGGCCCTTTAAGCCGCTGCGTGCGGTACGTAAGCTGATTATTCAACTCGAAATTCGCAATCATCGCCACAAATGTTCCGATGGTCTGCGCCAGCCCGAAGCCCATGCCCAACGCCCGCGCCGCCTCCAGCACCGCGATGTTAATCAGCACACCAAACGCCCCCACCAGCGCAAAGCTGATAAAGCGCAACGGCACTGTGCCCCGCAGAGCTTTATCGACCAGCAGCCCCGCGAATTGCAGCATCACCAACGCATCGAGCTTGCTCTCGCCGGCCGTGCGGGGGCGGAACTTGTAAGGAATTTCCACGATCTTCAGCCGGGTCGGTGAGGCCAGCACCAAATCGAGCAGGATTTTGAAGCCCTGCCCGTTCAACCGGCTGGCGAGGGATTCAAATAAATCCCGCCGCAACATGAAAAACCCGCTCATCGGGTCGTTGACCTCAGCGCCCGTGAGTTTTTTGGCAACCGCAATGCCGGTGTTTGAAAGCTTTTCGCGAAACGGCGATGACAATCCGGCATTATCGCCGCCCGCCACATGGCGGCTGCCGATCGCTAACTGCGCCCCGCTTTGCAAGGCCGCCAGCATCAGCGGCAGCCGCGTTTCGTCATGCTGCATGTCGCCGTCGATCACCGCCACATAATCCGCCGAGGACGACAACGCGCCCTCGATCACCGCCGAGGACAAGCCCCGCCGCCCGACCCTGCGGATACAGCGTACCCTGGCATCAGACTGCGCCAATCTTCGCGCCTCATCAGCCGTGCCATCCGGGCTGTTATCGTCAACAAACACCACTTCCCAGGCGATGCCCGCCAGGGCCGCCTGCAAAGCCGCCACCATCGGGGCAATATTGGCGCGTTCGTTATAACAGGGGACGACGACGGTGAGGGTGGACCTCACAGGGCTTCGAGCACAGCCTCAGCGCGGCTGACATCAAATCCACCGGGCTCTTCAACCGCCAGATGTGTCACCACGCCGTCCTGCGTGACCAAGGCAAAACGCTGGCTGCGAACCCCCAGGCCACGCGCCACCAGGTCAAGCTGCAAGCCCAATGCCTTGGTAAACGCCGCCGAACCGTCCGCCAGCATGATCACCGCGTCACCAACCTTTTGGTCCTTCGCCCAGGCGCCCATCACGAACGCATCATTCACCGCCATGCACACCACTTTATCAACGCCCTTGGCCTTCAGCGCCTCCATATGAGACACAAAGCCCGGCAGATGCTTGGCGCTGCAAGTGGGGGTAAACGCCCCCGGCACGGCAAACATCACCACCTTACCGGTGCCGAAAATTTCCGCCGTATCAACCTCACGCGGGCCGTCTGCGGTGGCTGTCATCAGCTTCATTTCGGGGATTTTATCGCCAACTTTAATCATCAGATGCTCCTCAGCGGTTCATTGCACTGACATCTTCGTAGCCGAAGGCCAAGCCGACGGAAAGAGAACCAAATTCCAGCCTCTTGCGCGATTTCAACAGTAACGCCAAATTTATCCCATGATTCCGCTCTCACCCACACTCACCGGGCAAATTCTCATTGCGATGCCGCAGATGAGCGACACGCGCTTCAACCAGAGCGTGATTTTTTTGTGCGCCCATTCACCCGAAGGCGCTATGGGAATTATCCTCAACCAGCCCTTGAAAACCCCGAAATTCGCTGATTTGCTGCGCCAGCTTGAGATCGAGCCCACGCCACCCTCGCGCGAAATCCGGCTATGCACCGGCGGCCCGGTGGATAATAACCGCGGCTTCGTGCTGCACTCGCCGGACTGGACCACCGACAGCAGCATGGACGTGGATGGCACCCACATGCTCACCGCCAGCCTGGATATTCTGCAAGCCGTAGCTCTGGGCGGTGGCCCGGAGCGTTGCCTGATGGCGCTCGGCTACGCCGGCTGGGGGCCGGGGCAGTTGGACGAGGAAATAAAACAAAACGCCTGGCTGAACGCCCCCGCCGATGAAAATTTGTTATTTGACACCGACAACGGCAGCAAATGGCAGCGGGCGCTGGCGAAACTCCGCATCAACCCCGCGATGCTCTCATCCGATGCTGGCCGGGCTTAGCAACTTCTCGACCAGCCAACCGGAAATCCCTGTACGC
>NCFD01000402.1 GCA_002281005.1 Acidocella sp. 35-58-6
AAAGTGATACTCGCGGCACCGATCAGGCGTGAGCGTGCGCCCGCTGTTCCGGCTCGCTGGATAACGCGGCTGGATGCTTTGCTGGCGGGCAATCATCTGTCGCTTGAACATCATCCCGCGGAGTCATGGGCCTCGCAAATTGACGTACCGAGCACACGCATCGTACGTCCCAAACCGGCCCCCAAGCCCCCGGCTAGTATCCGCCCACGCAGCCTTAGCATTTCTGATATCGCGACGTTGATGGCAGACCCATATGCAATATATGTCCGGAAAATACTAAAAATTCGTGAGCTTGATGATTTGGATGAGGAGAGTGATCCAAGTCAGTTCGGCAATATCGTTCACGCTGGACTTGCTGATTTTTTTTCAGCGGCACCAGATTTTCAGGCACCCGACGGCGCAGCGCGGCTCAACAACGCATTGCAGAATGCAATGCGGGCGGAACGGCCGCGTCCAGCCATGCAACATTGGTGGGAAGCCCGGCTAGAGCGCATTGCCCATTGGGTCATCGAGGCCGAACGCCAACGCCGTAAACAAAATGGGGTGCCTGCGGACATTACTGTCGAAACTGAAGCGACGTATGCTGTGGACGAAGTTTTCTCGTTAATTGGCAAGGCTGACCGCATTGAAAAACGCCAGGACGGCAGTGTTTTTATCATGGATTATAAAACAGGTACGCCGCCCAACAGTAAACAGGTGCTGTCTGGTAGCGCGCCGCAATTACCACTTGAGGCCGTGATGGCTGAGGCTGGCGCTTTCGGGGATCGATTTAAGGGCGAGGTCACTGAAATCGCGTTCTGGAAACTCTCTGGTCGGCACGTGAGAGGGGAGGATAAACCGCTATTTGCAAAGCCAGAAATTTTGCGCGAGGTCATCGACCAGGCAGCTGAACGTCTGCCGGCGTTGTTTAAAAAATTTGCCGATCCAGCAACAGCCTATCTATCAGCGCCGCATCCCGACCGCGCTACGTACGACGACCCGTTCAGGGGTATATCGCGGCGCGGCGAATGGGGCGGTGAGGGAGCAGGCGATGACAGCGATTGATATTGCCAATCACGAGCAACTGAAGGCATCGAACCCAAAAATATCGGCCTTTGTAGCGGCCTCCGCGGGCAGCGGAAAGACCAAGCTACTTACCGACCGGCTATTACGGCTGATGCTGAGCGGTACGCCGCCCGAAAAAATTTTATGCCTGACTTATACCAAGGCAGCAGCCGCCGAAATGGCGATCAGGTTGAGCCGCCGGCTAGGTGAATGGGCGGTATCATCTGACGAGCATCTCGACGCGGAGTTAACGAAACTTGATGTCCCGACAACCGCC
>NCFD01000403.1 GCA_002281005.1 Acidocella sp. 35-58-6
GCCTTCTATTGTCGCGCAATGCCAAACGAAAATCATGTTTGCTTCACCCACGGCGGACCGGGATACCTATATCGACGGTCTCAAATGCACCGAAGGCGAATACCGCGCCGTGCGGGAGGATATGTTGATCGGCAAGCGCCGTTTCCTGCTCAAGCGCGAACAAGGCAGCGTGATTTGCGAGTTTGACCTTAGCGCGGTGCGGGAATTCGTAGCGGTGCTCACCAGCCGTAAAAACACGGTTGTTTTTGCCGAAAAACTACGCCGTGAGTTCGGGGAAGACCCGGATCGTTGGCTGCCTGAATTTTTGAACCGTTACCATGAAGCAACCGATTAACGGAGGATCATGATGAAAAAGTTTTTACTCGCGTTCATTGTTCTATCTGGTGGTCTGGCATGGGCACCAAATGCCCATGCCCAGATGGCGGTCATCGACGGGGCCAATCTAGCGCAAAATGTCCAAACTGCCGCCCAAGCGATTGTAGCGGTTGAGCAACTCAAGGCCCAGCTCACACAGTTGGAAAACACATATACGATGTTCACCACCCCTACAAATATTTTAGGGATGGCGCCGAACATGGAAAACTCGGCCATCGAGAATCCGATGCCGTTGGCCAACTCTCTTTCCGGCCTCGTGGGCGGGCAAAGCAGCGGCAATTCGGCTGCAACCACGTACTATAACCAGAACCATATTTATACTGCCCCGCCGGGCACGGAGCAAAGCACTCAGCTCAACCAGAATGGCCAAGGCATCGCCAATATCGAGGGAATTGCCTCGTCAAATCTATCGGCCATCGAGCAGCGTTTACAAGATCTCCCTAATTTGGAGGCGGACTTAAACTCTGCAACATCGATTACCCAAGTCACTGCCATTAATGGGCGCATTGCTGCGGAATCGCAATTTGTCCAAGGGCAGCAAGCCCAGGCGGCGAATTTGCAGGTGTTGGCAAGCGCACAACAGGCTTCTCAGCAACAGCAACAGCAAGAGCAGTTTCAGAAAGATGCGGCAACCAGCGAGACCGAAATGCAACAAGCGGCGCAGGAGAACGCAGGCCAATGATGACCCAAGGTTTGAAAATAAAGGTCGTAGCGAGCGTGGCTTTAATCATCGCAGGCGCTGGATCAGTGATTTTTCTATCGCATCGTGGGCGCGGGAGCGGCGAGTCTCAAGTATTTGAATTGGCCCCTACTGCACCAGTGATCCATACCGCTGCCTGGTACGTGGCACATCCGGGCGTGTTGAAGCAGGATGAAGCGCGATGCGCCGGGGATGCCGCAACAATATCGCAAGCGGCTTGCCAAAATGCCGACTCTGCTG
>NCFD01000042.1 GCA_002281005.1 Acidocella sp. 35-58-6
TCCACCCGCAACCCCGGTGCTGCCACCGCCACCCTCGGCACCCAATACGCCGCCAGCAGCCCCGCCACCGCAATCAAAAGCCCCGCCGCCGCAACCACCACCGGCCCGTCAGCCAGCACAATCAACGCACCGCCCGCTACCGTGCCCGCCAAAATCCCGAGGAATGTGCCGGCTTCGATCAACCCATTGCCGCCCACCAGCTCGGCCTCAGTCAATAAATCAGGTAGAATCCCGTACTTTACTGGTGAGAAAAACGCCGCCTGCACCCCCAGTCCAAACAATACCGCCAACAACGCGCCAATGTTACCCGCCAGAAACCCCAGCGCCGCCAGCCCCATCACCCCAAGCTCCCACCACTTGGTCAGCCGCACCACCTGTGACTTCTCAAACTTATCCGCCACCTGGCCCGCCACCGTGGAAAACAACGCATACGGCAAAATAAACACCCCGCCCGCCAGCGCCACCACCACCGGCCCCACATGCGCCAGCCGGTACAGCGCCAGCACCACCAGCGCATTCTTGAACAAATTATCGTTCACCGCCCCCAAAGCCTGCGTCACGAACAACGCCCCAAACCGCCTGGACCCCAACAACCGCCACATGCACACCCCCACCACCACGATGCCGGGGCTATAAGATAGTGGCAAGGAAGCAAGTCCGGGCGCAGGGCCTCTGGCCTAACGCCCCCGCATCATCACCCGCACCCCGGCCGCAGCAGCGAAGCCGGTAAATAACCCGGCAATGGTGTCACCGGGGTAGTGGTAGCCACCACCAATCAGCCCCACCATGACAAGCGCGATGATCACAAGGCAAACAGTCGCGTATTTTGGTTTGAGAATCGCCAGCATCAGCAGCGGCGCGCTGATATAGGCGGTATGGCCAGAAGGCAGGCTGCCATATAACGGGCTGACCGTGAACGGCGAGAAGCCGTAAATATTGTCATCAATCAAAGCACGAGGCCAGGAGCGCCCAAACAACCATTTCAGCTCGTCTTTGGCAGTGGTGGCCACCAGCGTCGCGAGGCTCAGGCGCAGCAGCAGGCCATGGTGCGGCAATGCGGGTTTACCGGCAGCATGGTTGAACGCGGCCACAATGAGAAACACCAGCGCCAGCGGCAGCGCCAGTAACGAGGGCGCCGCCATAATCTGAAAGGGCAGGGGGTTGGTGAAGGTTTGGTGCACATACAGTGCCACGGGTTCATCCACGTAAACCACGCACACCACCACCAGCAACGCGCAAACCAGCGCATTGACTGCCACCACCCGCAACGCGCGCATGGGTTTTATGGAATCAGAACGGTACTGCCAGTAGTCTTGCGAGCTTCCAACGCGGTATGAGCGGCGGCCGCTTCGGCCAACGGGAAGGTCTGGTTCACCCTAATTTTCACCGCCCCTGAAGCCACCACGTCAAACAATGCCGCCGCCGATTTCACGATATCCGCACGCGAGGCGGTATAAGTTGCCAGCGTCGGCCTGGTGAGAAACAAACTCCCTTTGGCGGCCAGCATCGCGGTATCCACCGGCGGCACCGGGCCGGAGGCACTGCCGTAAGTTACCATCATCCCCAGCGGGGCCAGGCAATCAATGCTAGCCATAAACGTATCCTTGCCAACCGCATCATATACCACCGGCACCATTGCGCCCTCGGTGATCCGCTTCACATCCGCCGCCAGCGTCGCATGCCCAATAATCACATGATGCGCCCCATGCGCCTTGGCCAGCTCGGCTTTATCCGGGGTCGAGACCACACCAATAACGTTGGCGCCGATATGTTTCGCCCATTGGCACAAAATCAGCCCCACGCCACCGGCGGCGGCATGTACCAAAATCGTCTGGCCTTTTTGCACCTTGAAGGTCCGCAGCAACAAATACTCTGCGGTCATGCCTTGCAGCATCATCGCCGCCCCGGTGTTGAAATCGATGCTATCCGGCAGCTTCACCAGCCGGTCCGCCGGGATCACCCGCTCGGTGGCATAAGCCCCCAGGGGCCCACCTTGGTAGGCCACCCGATCACCCACCTCGAGGTCCTTCACCTCAGCGCCCACCGCCAGCACCACTCCGGCGCCTTCCAGGCCAGGGGTGGCGGGCAGGGCGGTTTTATACAGCCCGGTGCGGAAATACACATCGATGTAATTCAGCCCCACCGCCGCATGGCGGATCAACGCCTCGGTCGGCCCGGGCTGCGGGGTTGGCACGCTTTCCCATTTCAACACGCCGGGGCCACCGACCTCATGCATCCGGATCGCCTTAGACATTCATCTGCTCCAAAGTTTCAAGTTTTGCCGCCGCGTTCCAATCCCAACAGCCAGAGCTTGGTTTCCAGCCCCTCACCACCGGAGTAGCCCCCTAGGCCGTTTGTTGCCACCACCCGGTGACAAGGAATAAATATCGGGATCGGATTGGCCGCATTGGCCCCACCCACTGACCGCGCCGACCCACCGGCCAGCCGCGCAATATCGATATAGCTGCGGGTTTCGCCCGCCGGAATGTCCCGCAACGCCTGCCACACTTTCAGCCGGTACGGCGTGCCATGCGGTGCCAGCGGCAAATCAGGCGCCATCGGCTTGCCATCAAAATAATCATCGAGTGCGGCTTTCGCCCGCCGCAATAACGGGGTGGCTTCCTGGTCACGCCCCCAGCCCCAGTCCAGCGACACGATTTCCCCCGCCTCCTCAGAGATGGTCAGGTCACCAACCGGCGAATGAAGCGACAATTGCGGCAAAGAAGTCTCCAATAGGGCGCACGCTATCGCGGCCCCGGCCCCCAAGCAAGCGCTCCCACGCTCCAGCGCCGCAAATCACCCCGGGTTTCTACCTAGGGCCGTTGGGCACCACAGCACATCACCTTAGGTAGTTTCCGAGGCTATTCGCTGTGCTTCAACTCAGCTTATCACGTGGCTTTGCTACGCCATCAAAATAATACCACCCGTCCAGGAGCCGCGCCATGAAGCCTATCACCGCCTCGCTTACCGTCGCCGTGGCCCTTACCGCCTGGGCCCCCGCCAGCTTCGCACAGCGTCAATCCGCCGTTGGCCCTGGCAACATCCCGCTCAGTGCCAGCGGCACAACCTACGGCGTGGACATGACCGGATCCGCCACCACCGGCACCCTCATCGTCGGCACCGTCGGCGGCCCTGAGACTGATATTTTCACCAACAACACCGCACTCGCCATCACGCCGCTGGCCGTCTCAACTGACGCCTCAAACCAGTCCAGCATCCTCTTCAACAGCAGCTCAACAGTGTATGGCGGCATCGGCACCATCCTCCCCGGCGGGCCGGTTTTCCTTAACATCTCAGGGGCCACCGCCAATTCAACGGTCAATTTCCTCGGCGGCGTCTATGCCACCACCATCGATGTCACCGGCACCGGCACAATGAATTTCAACAATGGCGGCTTTAACGATGGCGCCACCAACTTCGGTGCCGACGGCACCGTGTCGCTGGCCCCCAACACCACGCTCATCGGTGCCCTCACCACCACCGCCGGGGCTGATACCGGCACCCTCAACCTTGGCAATGCCAGTGAGCTGAATGGCGCGGCCGGCGGTGCCATCGGGCTGAAAGCCATCAACGTGCTCGGCGGCAGCAACCTCGCGGGCGGGTCCGCCACCATCTCCGGCGCGGTCGATGCCTACGCCATCAACCTTGGCACCAATACCCTGAATATCGGCGGCGCCTTGACCCTTGCCAACATGACCCCCAGCGGGGTCATCAACACCACCATCGCCAGCCAGTCAGTGTATGGCAACATCCGGGTCAGCGGCAGCACCAGCCTCGGCCCCACTTTGTCGGTACTGGTGGCCGTGCCGGCCGGCGCCCTCATCAATGTCGGCTCACAATTCAACATTGTGGCCTCCAATTCGGCCCAAAGCGGCACCTCCGGCAGCGTTGTCACCGTACAGGACCCCACCAACCCGCTCTATAAATTTGCGCCATTTCCATTGGCAGGCACCGCCCTCGGGCTGGTTGAGATCATCGCGGTCAGCACACCATTGCAGGCCCCTCTCACCCCCACGCCTGGCAACCCCATTCCACCGACCCAACCGATCGCCGCCCCGCTGGTCCCCATAGTGGTCAACCTGCCGCCAACCCCCGGCGTTACCAGCGTGATCACCGCCATCAACAGCCTCACCACCGCCCCGGCGGTCGATAACGCCATCGCCCAGCTTGCCCCCAGCACCGCCGCCATGGCCGCCCCCCTCGTGGCCTTCCAAGGCAGCCGGGAGTTCCAAAACCTCATCGCCGCCCGCCTGCAAAACACCGTCTGCAGCGACATCAACAACCGCCAGGCCACCCTCGATGCCGCCGCCGCGTGCCAGGGCGTTGAGCCCAAAGCCGGCTGGTGGCTCAAAGGCTTTGGCTATGAGGGCGACCAAAGCGCCCAGCATGGCTACAGCGCTTACCAATCCACCATCGTCGGCACCATGGTTGGGTTCGACACCCCGATCGATGCCAACACCCGCGTCGGCATCGGCTTGGGCTACGCCCATACGGGCATCTCGCAAAAATCCGGCATCGCCAGCAGCACAGATTCCAGCACCTACCAGGCCACCGCCTATGTCGGCCACGACATCGGCCCCTGGTTCATGGATGCCGACCTCGCCTTCGGCTGGAATGATTACACCGGCCGCCGCCAAATTTCCCTGCCCGGTGTCAGCCTCTCACCCCATGCCAATTACGACGGCCAGCAATATTCCGCCTTTGCCATCACCGGCTATAATTTCTACGCGGGCACCGTTACCTTCACCCCGCTTGCCTCGCTGCAATACACCAAGGTCAACCTCGCCAGCTATCATGAAACCGGCGCTGGCGATGTTGGCCTGAACGTCAAATCGCAAAGCTATAATTTCCTGGAATCCGGCCTTGGCGCCCGTATCTCAGATAACCTGCACTACGGCGCCCTCACTTACGTACCAGACCTGCACGCCAAATGGCTGCATGAGCTGAACAACCCCAGCATCAGCCAGTCCGCCGCCTTTGCCGCCGCCAGCTCATCCTACTTCAGCACCCCCGGAATGAAGCCGCCCGCCGACACCTTCGATATCGGCGCCGGCCTCACCTTGCTCTCATGCGCATGCACCGCCCGCACCTGGTCCATTGAAGCCGTGTATGACCATTATTTCAGCGCCGGTGGCGCCAGCGCCGACCAAGGGATGCTGCGCTACACCCACACCTTTTGAACACCACGCAACACCGCCGCCCCGCCTCCCAATTCACTTGCCCCAATCCCGTTCATTGGGTATTAACAACCAACGGACTATCGAAATAATACCGTTGACTGATCGGGTATGATGATGCGTCGTTTTTTCAAAATATCTGCCATCGTGAGCGCTGTCATCATCGCGTCCATCGCCGCACGCGCCACACCCGCCGCCGCATCACAACCCTCGCTGGTATACAGCTTTTACACCGGCCCGCTCATCGGCCAGATGCTCAGCTACGGCATGACCCATGGCACGCCCGCCTTCGCCATTGGCGCACCATGTGCCGATGGTAACGGCTCCTACGGTGTCACCGTCGCCGCCTCCACCATCCCGCTGGTGCCTGGCACGTCGCTCACCTGCCAATATACCACTGGCCGCAAAGCAGGCTTAACCCAGAGCTTCGTTGGCATCCCCAACATGCAACCTTTGCCCGTTGGTGCCCCCTGCACCGACCGGGTGGGCGACTATGGCATTACCATCGCGGATTTTTTCAGCACCACGCCGATGACAGGCGTTAAACCGCTGAACGACAATCCGGCCATTCCGGTGTTCTCCGGCGCCGGTCTTGCTTGTCATTATCTGGTGGGTGACAGGGCCGGCCAGACCCAAAGCTTCGCCCACCTGCCCGGCGTCAGCCCGCTACCGCCCGGCACCCCCTGCACTGACGGTATGGGCAGCGGCGGCATTACCGAATAACCTCGTACGCATCCGCCACGCCGCCCGCTAGGGCAAAAAACCTCAGGTTAAATGCGGCAGCGCCATGTACTCCTCGCTCTGCATTTCTTCCAACCTTGAAGCCGTGCGCTCAAATATTTTCGCGCCCTCGCCCTTACGGTACAAATCATCCGGCAGCGCCGCTGCCGACGCATATAATTTTACCCGATGCTCATAAAGCGCATCAATCAGCGTCACGAAGCGGCGTGCCTCATCAAAATTATCCGGCGATAACCGCGGCACCGCATCAATTAAAACCGTGTGATAATGCGTCGCCAGCGCCAAATAATCCCCCGGCCCCAACGCCACCCCGCACAAGGCCTGAAAATCAAACCAGGCCACCCCATTGGCTGCCAATGGCACTGTCACGGTACGACCCGAAATCAGCAATGTCTCAGCCCGCGCCGGCATATCAGCGGTCAACTCATCAAACACCCGCTGCATCGCCGCATCCGCCCAGCGGCCAATCGGCGTGTACCACGCCGCCAGACCATGCACCCGCTCACGCCGGTAATCACGCGCCGCATCTAGCACCAGCACGTCGAGATTCTTCTTCAAAAACCCAATGAAGGGCAAAAACGCATCGCGCCCCGGCTTACCCTTGAACAAATCATCCGGCAGCGTGTTCGAGGTGGCAACAACAACCACCAGCCGGGCAAACAACGCCTCAAACAACCGGCCCAAAATCATCGCATCAACAATGTCATGCACCTGAAATTCATCGAAGCATAACAATGCCGCCTCATTGGCGATCATGTCCGCCAACGGCGGGATCGGATCATCAATGTTCGGGTTATCACGCTTGATCTGATGAAACCGCCGGTGCGTTTCCTGCATGAATTCATGAAAATGAATCCGGCGCTTACGCGGCACATCCGCCGCCGCAAAAAACAAATCCATCAACATGGATTTCCCGCGCCCCACATCCCCCACCAAATACAGGCCGTTGGGATGCTCACCCGCTTCATCCACCTGCTTGCGCCGCAGCAACTTCCCAACCCAGCCGTTTGGCGGCTCCTTGGGCTTCGGGTCATACCCCCGCAGCTTCACCCACAAACTCTGCAAACGCTCAGCCGCACTGGCCTGTGCCGGATCAGACAAAATCTGCCCCGATGCCACCCGCTCCCGGTACGTGCCAATCACATCCACCATCCCACCGCCCGTACTCCACGGCCTTGTGCAACGCAATAATCTGAGGGCAGAGCAGGTAGACCAAGCGGCGCTGTTCCTGGCCTTACCTTGCCCGCCCCCTGGTTTTTGCGTTACTTACTGTCCTATGAGCACGGATGCGCTGGATTTCGAGACATTGCGGACAACGCCGGTGGCGGCTGACCCATTTGCGCATGTGCTGGTGCCGCGGTTTGTAAAGCCTGAGGCACTGCGTCAGGTCGTGGCGGCATTGCCGGTCATGAAGGGCAGGGGGTCGTTTCCGGTGGGGGCGGTTCGCATTGGCCCGGCGGCCAAGGCCCTGTTCACAGCACTTGAGGGCCCGGAGTTCCGCGCCATCGTGGCGGAGAAATTCGGGCTGGATTTAACGGACGCCCCGGTGATGTCCACCTTGCGCGGCAACGCGGGTGAGAAGGACGGCCAGATCCACCGGGACTCCCTCACCAAGCGCGTGACCATTTTACTGTATCTGAACCCCAGCGACCCGACATCTGACAAACCCTGGACCAGCCAGGCCGGATGCCTGCGGTTATTGCGCAACGGCACCGATCTGGAAAACTACGCGGTGGAAGTTCCCCCGACCGATGGTGCGCTGCTGGTATTCCCAAACGGCCCCACCACTTGGCACGGCCACAAACCATTCGTGGGCCAGCGTTACGTGGTGCAAATGAATTACATGACCACCAGCGGCAAAGCACGTTACGAAATGGGCCGGCATCACGTTTCCGCCTTCATCAAACGCCTACGCCGCGTCGCTTGAAGCCAAGGTGATCTCCGGCCAGCGCGTCACGGTTATTCTGCCTGCCTACAACGCCGCCAAAACGCTGGAACGCACCTACGCTGAAATTCCACATGATGTCGTGGATGAGGTGATTTTAACCGACGATGCCAGCCGCGATGACACC
>NCFD01000043.1 GCA_002281005.1 Acidocella sp. 35-58-6
GGGGTGATCGGGCTTGATGCGCAGGGGCGGATTGAATTGCCAAACCGGGCGGCTTCGGAGTTTTTGGGCGTGGATTTGCAAGGCAGATTGGGTGAGCCGCTGGCGGATGTGGCGCCGGAATTTGCCGCCATGATCGAGGCGGTGATGGCCGCGCCCGACAAGCCGGTGACGGCCGAAGTTGAGCATGGGCCCGCGATGCAAAAGCGGGTGCTGCTGGTGCGAATTGGGGCCGAGCTGAAAGCTGGTTTGGCCGATGGATTTATTGTGACGTTTGATGACGTGACTGAATTGCTTTCGGCACAGCGCAAGGCGGCCTGGGCGGATGTGGCGCGGCGGATTGCGCATGAGATTAAAAACCCGCTGACCCCGATCCAACTTTCAGCTGAGCGTTTGAAGCGCCGCTATAGCCGCGAAATTACCTCGGACGTGGAGGGGTTTGCCCAATGTGCTGACACAATTGTGCGCCATGTGGGTGATATTGGACGAATGGTGGATGAATTCTCAACCTTTGCACGGATGCCAGCGCCGGTGATGAAGAGCGAATCACTGGAACGGATTGTGCGTGAAGCGCTGGTGCTGCAACGTGTGGCAAGCCGTCATATTGATTTTCAGGTGGAGATTGCTGACCCTGATTTGCGGGCGCTGTGTGACCGGCGTTTGATTGGTCAGGCCCTGACAAACTTGCTGCAAAATGCGGTTGATGCGGTGGCGATGCGGCCTGGTGCTCATATCGTGAAGGTGCAGCTATTTGCGGAGGGGCATAATGCGGTATTGCGGGTGATCGATGATGGCATTGGGTTGCCGGATACCGACCGGGCCAAATTGATGGAGCCGTATGTGACGCATAAAACCAAAGGCACGGGGTTGGGGCTGGCGATTGTGCGTAAGATTATGGAAGACCATGGCGGGCAGCTTGATTTAGATGCAGCCCCAGGTGGTCAGGGGGCGATGGTGAGTCTGGTGTTGCCGGCGTTGACGGCGGCGGCGGACGCACCAAATCTGGAAGCGTTAGGTGAGGATCGTGCGATATAATGATTGATATTTTAATCGTCGATGATGAGCCCGATATCCGGATGCTGGTGGAAGCCATTCTGCGCGATGAGGGGTATGAGGCGCGCAGTGCCGGAACCTCGGACGAGGCCTTGGCGGCTTACAAAGCCCGCAGGCCGCATTTGGTTATTTTGGATGTATGGCTGCAAGGCTCGAAGCTCGACGGCATCGGTATTCTGGACGTGCTGCATCAGGAGGAGCCACGGGTACCGGTGGTGATGATATCGGGACACGGCACGATTGAGACGGCGGTGGCGGCGATCCAACGGGGCGCCTATGATTTTATCGAGAAGCCATTTAATTCGGATCGTTTGTTGCTGGTGGTGCGGCGGGCGCTGGAAGCGGCGAAACTATCGGCGGAGAATGCCGAGTTACGGCTGCGGGTGGGGCCTGCGACGAACTTGACGGGTGAGGGCCAGGCGATTGCAGGCTTGCGGGCCGCGATTGAGCGGGTGGCGCCGACGGGGTCGCGCGTGCTGATTTCTGGCGCACCTGGGGCTGGTAAGGAAACCGTGGCGCGAATGATACATGCGAAGTCGCGCCGGGCCGAAGGGCCGTTCGTGGCGCTGAATTGCGCGATTTTGGCACCTGAGCGGTTTGAAATTGAATTGTTTGGCGTTGAGGCAGGGGCAGGGCCTAATGGCGTGCCGCGGCGCATTGGCGTGCTGGAACGGGCCCATGGTGGCACGCTGCTGCTGGATGAAATTTCCGATATGCCGATGGAGACGCAAGGCAAAATTGCCCGCGTCTTGCAGGAGCAAAGTTTTGAGCGTGTGGGTGGCGGGGCAAATTCGCGCGTTAAGGTGGATATCCGGGTGGTTGCGAGTACCGCGAAGGATCTCACAGCCGAAATTGCCGCCGGTAAATTCAGAGAGGATTTATATTACCGCCTTGCCGTGGTGCCGCTGCGGGTGCCTTCGCTCAAGGAGCGGCGGGAAGATATTCCGGCGCTGGCGGCAGATTTTCTGGCGCGCGCGGCGGAAACCTCCGGTTTGCCGATGCGGGCGCTGGCCTCTGATGCGATTGCGGCGTTGCAGGCGCATGACTGGCCGGGCAATGTACGCCAACTGCGTAATATCATGGATTGGTTGATGATTATGCGGGTGGCGGAAACCCCGGACTTTTTCCGTGCCGAGCATTTGCCAACCGAACTTTCGGCCCATGCGCCACGGGCATTGGCGATTGACCCGGCGGCAGATGTTATGGCGCTGCCATTGCGTGAAGCCCGCGACGTGTTTGAGACACAGTATTTGCAGGCGCAATTACTGCGTTACGGCGGCAATATCAGCCGGACGGCAAATTTTGTGGGCATGGAGCGCAGCGCCTTGCACCGCAAGCTGAAACAGCTTGGTATTGGGGCCGACGAGAAGGTGGCTTAGGTTTTTTTGAGCGTGGTCAAACGTTTTTTAGCACTACTGCGCGGGCCGCCGGCATCGAAAATATCGCCAGCTGCGCCGAGCCCAAAGCGTGGCATGTTGACATAGATGCTCTCAGAGGTGCCGGGCGAGACCAGATAGGTTTCATGCCAGATGCCAACATCGCCGTTACTGCTGACAGCTTTATTAAAAGCGTTCCAGGCCGGTAGGTGGGCGTTGTCGCGGCTTTGGGCATAGGCGTTGAGATGCTCGAAGCTGCGCCAATATTGCACCAGCATGCTGCCTGGAAAGCCAAAATGCGCCCGGTAGTGCAGCATGCCGAGTTCGGGGTGAAGCGAGAGTTCCTTCAGCATCCGCGGCATGGCCGTAAACACGGGTAGCCAGGTTGGCTTCCAGGGGCGGTTGAGCCTGATGCCGATCAGAAACAGGACGAAGTCGCCCTCGAGCTCGCCGCAGACGCGCCGGTTGATGGTGGCTGCCATGGTCCCCTCGTTGATGCGGGACCGTTATAGGGCGGCGTCGCGGCGCTGGCTAATTTCAGGCCGGCGTAAATGTGAGCGCAAGGCCATCCATGCAATAACGCAAACCGGTGGGGGGTGGGCCGTCTGGGAAGACGTGGCCGAGATGGCCCCCGCAGCGGCGGCAATGCACCTCGGTGCGGTCCATGCCGAGCGAGGTGTCGTCGGAGGTTTCCACCGCGTTTGGGAGCGGCTTGTAGAAGCTGGGCCAGCCTGTGTGGCTGTCATATTTGGTGGCTGAGGAGAATAGTGGCAACGCGCAACCGGCGCAGTTGAAGGTGCCGGTGCGATGTTCATTCAGCAGCGGGCTGGAAAATGGTGGTTCGGTGCCTTGCTGGCGCAGAATGTTATATTGCGCTGGGGTGAGCAGCTTTTGCCACTCGGCATCGGTATGGGTGACCTCAAATGCTTCAGCAGCGTGTGCTGGTGCGGGCGTATTGAGTGCACGGGCGACCAGGATAGCCCCGATTGAGGCGGTTCCCAGAAGTAAAAATTTACGGCGGTTTGACATGGGCGGTTCCTCGGGATGACTACGAAGGAGGTGAAGATAGCATCGATTGGAGTGGTTTATGGGTGAGCGGCACGCTGATGACGCAAAATTGTATTATGAGACGCACGTGTTTGTGTGCGGCAACCGCCGGCCTGAAGGCCACGAGCGGGGGTGCTGCGCCTCCAAGGGGTCTGAAAAGATCCGTGATTACATGAAAGTGCGGGTGAAAGAGCTTGGGATCAAGGGGGTGCGGGTGAACCAGGCGGGTTGTCTGGACCGTTGCGAACTGGGGCCATGCGCCGTGCTGTACCCGGAAGGCGTGTGGTACCGGCTGGAGGATTTCGCGGCGGTGGATGCGGTGCTGGAGCAGCATATCATCGGCCAGGGCCGGGTGGCGGCATTGCTGCTGCCGTGAGCACGGACACAATATTTGCCGCCATTACCGGGCGGGGTGGGGCGGTGACGGTGGTCCGGCTTTCGGGTGCGTCAGCGTTGCCGATTGTGGCGGCGATGGTGGGGCGTTTGCCGGAGCCCCGGCGGGCTTCATTACGTGATTTGTGGGATGTGCAGGGCCAGTTGCTGGACCACGCGCTGGTTACGGTTTTTGCGGCACCCCACAGCTATACCGGTGAAGATTGCGTGGAACTTGCGCTGCATGGTGGCCGGGCGGTGCTGGCGGCGGTGAGTGCCGCATTGGTGGTAGCGGGTGCCCGGCCCGCTGAGGCGGGGGAGTTTTCCCGGCGGGCGTTTTTGAATGGCCGGATGGATTTGCTGCAGGCCGAAGCGATTGCAGATTTGGTTGCCGCCGAAACCGAGGCGCAGCGGCGGTTGGCGGTGGAAGGTGCAGATGCGCTGCACATGGCCTGTGCCGCCTGGCGCGAGGCGCTGCGGTTGATGATGGCGCAGCAGGAGGCACTGATCGATTTTCCCGATGAGGATTTGCCACCCGAGGTGGAAGCCAGACTACTGGCTGATATTAAGCGTTTACACGCTGAGATGCAGGCCGTGCTCGAGGCCTCGCCACGGGCCGAGCGGTTGCGGGAAGGCTTGGAATTCGTGATTTTAGGCAGCCCGAATGCCGGCAAATCAACTTTGCTGAATGCATTGGCGGGGGAGGATGTGGCGATTGTTTCGGACATTCCTGGCACCACGCGCGATGCAATTGGCGTGCGCGTCGATTTGGGCGGCGTGCCGGTGCATATTACCGACACAGCGGGATTGCGCGAGACGGATGATGTGGTGGAAGCCGAGGGCGTGCGCCGGGCAAAGTTGCGTGGCGAGACCGCTGATTTGGTGATTGCGGTGGCGGGTGCTGATGCGCCGGTATTTGCGCACGCACCAAAAAATGTCGAAGTCCTTTATGTGATCACCAAATCAGACCTGGTTGATTTGACGCCGTTGGGGTTTATTCATGTCAGTGCCAAAACCGGCGCGGGTATGGGAAAGCTGGTCGCGCAACTAACCGAAATCGCGGTGAAGCTCACTGATACGCGTGGTGCCGCGGCTCTGGCACGGCCCCGGCAAATAGCCTGTGTCAAGGATACGGCAGAGGCTTTGCGTTTTGCTTTGGAAGCCGAGGCGCCGGAATTGCGCGGTGAGGAGTTGCGGATCGCCGCCAGTGCACTAGGACGGCTGGTGGGCACGATCGGCGTCGAGGAAATTCTCGACGCCGTATTTAGCGGGTTTTGTATCGGAAAATAGTTAGGCTGCTGCCGCCTCATTACGGTCAGCCAAAATCATGCGAGACGCCTTCTCACCAATAATCATCACCGGGGCATTGGTGTTACCGCCGATGACGCGCGGCATGATCGAGGCGTCCACCACCCGCAAATTGTTGATGCCATGCACCCGTAAACGGTCATCGACCACGGCCATATCATCGTGGCCCATTTTGCAGGTGCCGACCGGGTGGTAAATCGTTTCGGCATGGTTACGGATATGTTCAATGAGTTGCGCATCTGACGTGGCCTCCGGCCCGGGTTCTACTTCAATGCCGCCACCAGTTGATTTCATCAGCGCGGTGTTCATGATGCGGCGGCCCATTTTGTAGCCGGCCAGCAGTTCGGCCAGGTCGTCATCGTGGCTGAGATAGTTCGGTTGGATCAGCGGGTCGGCATAGGGGTGGTTAGATTTCAGGCCGATATAGCCACGGCTTTTGGGGCGAAGCTGGCAGCAATGTAAGGTCATGCCATAGCCAGGTGTGAGCGTGCGGCCATGGTTGCGCAGCATGGTGGGCAGAAAATGGAACTGAATTTCCGGGCGCTTGGACTCTGGTGTGAGGCGCGCAAAGCCGCCTGATTCCGCGGCATTGGACGCAAACATGCCGGAGCCGGATTTGCGATATTCGAGGAAGGCCTTGAACATGGTGATCGCTGAGCCGGGACCGATGCCGATGGAGCGTTTTGTTTTGTCCTTGATCATAACGGTGGCATCGAGATGGTCTTGAAGGTTCTGGCCGACACCGGGGAGCTCATGGACTTGTTGAATACCGTGCTTGGCGAGCTCCGCTTGCGGGCCGATGCCCGAGAGCAGGAGCAGTTGCGGCGAGTTGATGGCGCCGCCTGCGAGAATCACTTCACGCCGGGCCATCAGGCGTTGCAGACCATCGGGGGTTTTGACTTCCACGCCGGTGGCGCGTTTGCCCTCAAGTAAAATTTTTGCAACATGGGCTTCGGTGAGAATGGTCAGATTAGCGCGGGTTTTGGCGGCGTCAAGAAAGGCCCGGGCGGCGGAGAAGCGGCGGCCATTTTTTTGGGTGACCTGATAATGCCCCGCCCCCTCTTGGCTGGCACCGTTAAAGTCATGGTTGGTGGCAAGGCCTGCTTCCGCCGCCGCTTGCACAAATAGTTCGGACAGCGGGTTGGGGTTGCGTAAATCCGCGACATTGAGCTCACCGCCGCTGCCGTGGAAATCGTCGGCACCACGCTCGTTGTTTTCCAGTTGCTTGAAGATAGGAAAGAGCGAAGCCCAGCCCCAGCCGGGCGCGCCGAGAGCCTCCCATTCGTCATAGTCGGCGGGAACACCGCGCATATAAATCATGGCATTTATGGAGGAGGAACCGCCGAGGGTTTTGCCGCGCGGCCAATAGAGCCTGCGGTTATTGAGGTTAACCTGTGGCGCAGTGTTGAAATACCAGTTGTAGGTTTTCGAGGTCAGCAGCCCGACGATGCCGAACGGCACGTTGATAAGGACGGAATTGTCCGGTTTGCCGGCTTCCAACAGGCAGACCTTGGTGGTGCCGTCGGCGGAGAGGCGGTTGGCCAGGACGGAGCCGGCTGAGCCGGCACCTACGATGATGTAATCATAATCGGGCATGGGGTTCCTCGGATTTTTAGTTGCCGTAATGGGAAGGCTAAAGCAGGGCGGGTGGCTTGTCAGCCTATTTTATTGCGGCGAGACTGTTGGAATGGCGTCTAAACCCCCTGACGAAAGCAAGCTTTATGAGGCAGCGCTGAACCATCTGGCGCGTTATGCGGCGACTGAGATGAGTATGGGGCAGGTATTATCCCGCAAAATTGATCGCTGGGGGCGGCTTTATGCGGGGGAAGACACTGACCCTGAGGCGGTGGCGATGGCGGTGCGCCAGGCGAAGGCAGTCATTCCCAAAGTGATTGCCAAATTGAGGGCAGCTAATGTGTTGAACGACATGGCGTTTGCGGCGTCGCGGGGCAAACGGCTGACGCGGGAGGGTAAGTCGCGGCGGTTTGCGCTGGCGCATCTGGCTGCCAAGGGTGTGTCGGCAGCGGCGGCGCTTGCGGCGGTGGCCGACGACCCCGAGCGGGAATTGGCCGCGGCCTGCGCGTTTTTACGCCGCAAGCGGGCTGGGCCATTTGGGGAGGCATCTGAATTGAAGATTTTGGCGGCGATGGCGCGGCTAGGCTTCAGCCAAGAGGTGGCCAGACGTGCGCTCCGGCTAGAGCTTGACGAGGCGGAGGTGCTGATAAAATCGCTGCATGAATGACGCGCGTGTGCACGGCGTGTGGTTGTCAAAACCGGTAAGTGGTGCCACCTCCCAGGCATGAATACTGCAACACGAAACTCTCATTTTGCCGTCGGCACTTGGTTGCTGGTGGTGGCGTTCATGATTTGGGTGATGGTGGGGATCGGCGGCTACACGCGCGATACCGGGTCAGGCCTGTCGATAATGAATTGGGACCCGGTGATTGGCACATTGCCGCCGCTGACCACGGCGGGGTGGGATAAAATGTTCGCGCTCTACCAGACCATCCCGCAGGCGCAGATTTTGCATCCGGGAATTGATTTGGCGGGCTTCAAAACCCTGTTTTGGCCGGAGTATTTTCACCGGCTTTGGGGGCGGCTGATCGGGCTCGTGTTTTTTGTGCCTCTGGTGGTGTTTATCGCGACCGGGCGAGTGGAAAAGCGGCTGGTGCCGTGGCTGGGGCTGCTGTTTGTGCTGGGCGGGCTGCAAGGTGCGATCGGCTGGTTTATGGTGGCCTCGGGCTTTGACCCTGACAGCGTGGCGGTGCAGCCGTGGCGGTTGAGTTTGCACTTTTCGGCGGCGATGT
>NCFD01000044.1 GCA_002281005.1 Acidocella sp. 35-58-6
CCCATTTTATTGCGGCTCAGCAACTCCTCCATGGCACGAAAGGGGTCATCCAGCGGGTCCATGAATAGGCGGCCCATCAACTGTGCGATCAAAATTTTACGGCCATCTTTCAATGTCATGATGGCAGCCCCGTTCCCCGGCGTACCAGGGGGAAAATTCAATGGGCGGATAAGCCTCGGTTCCCGGGCGATATAAGGGATAATTTCTCGACGGTCCCATGCGTGATTACCTAGCGTGATTGCATCCGCGCCGGCGGTAAACAAGGCATCCGCCATATCAGGGGCAAGACCGAAGCCATGCGAGGCATTCTCACCATTGACCACCACAAAATCTGCCCTGATTTGCGTGCGCAAGCCAGGCAGCGCCGCTATCACCGCATCACGGCCGGACCGGCCAACAAGATCGCCCAGAATAAGAATTCGCATGTTCATGCAGGCTCTATACGGCCCTCTTGCACCCGGTAATAGGCCGCCGCGAGGGACACAAAGGGCTCAGCATCCGTGCCGGTCAGGAGAGCATGAACATTTTGCGTCTCCAGGGCCCTGAATAGGGCCTGGCGCTTGGTGGCATCGAGGTGCACGAGGGGTTCGTCCAGCAGTAATAAGGGCGCGGCTCCCCTGGTGGCCGCGATCAGCGCTGCATGGCCCAGAACAATCCCAATAAGCATGGATTTTTGCTGGCCGGTGGACGAAAGACCTGCAGAACGGCCCGTCACGGCATCCGCAATGAGCAAGTCCGCCCGGTTCGGCCCGTAACTCGAGGCACCGCGCACAGTGTCGGCCGTCCGCGCGTCTCGCAAGGCCACCCGCAGGAAGTCTTCGACGCTCAAAGCTGGTGCATGCGCCAACCGACTCGCGATGGGACAATCTAACGCCAAGGTAACCACTGGAAATGGCGCAGCCACACCCCCCGCCAAGGCCGTATTCAACCGGCTTATCAGCGCCACCCGCGTCGCGGTTGCTGCCACCGCATGACGGGCCATGGAATCTTCCAGTCCGGCCAGCCAATCAGGGTCCGCCCCATCGTTCGCGAGCAACCGGTTACGCTGCGAGGATGCTGCCTCAAACGCGGCAATCTGCCTCGCATGACCAGGCTCAAGCGCCACCACCAACCGGTCAAGGAACTTGCGCCGTCCTGAGGCAGACTCAGTGAACAGCCGGTCCATTTGCGGGGTAAGCCAAACCGCAGCCAGGCGCGTGCCAATTTCCGCCTGACTTCGCGGCGCCATACCGTCAAGCCGAAACACCCGGCGCTCCTGATCGTCACCGGTGCCGGTCCCGATCTCATAATTTCCATCCGGGCCGCTCAGCGTGGCGGCAACAGCCCAGCCACCGCTAGCCTCCGTCCCCCGCCGCGCCAGTTCGGAAAACTTAGCGCCACGCAACCCGCGGCCTGGCACCAGCAACGAGACCGCTTCCAGCAAATTGGTTTTGCCCGAACCATTGGGGCCCGTAAAAACGCTGATCGGCGCCACGGGATTAAACCGCAGCGCCGGATAGGACCGAAAATCAGTAAGGGTTAGGCGGAGAAGCGTTGCTTAAACCCCGTTTAATTGTTTTGTGCTCACACCCGCATGGGCATAAGCACGTACACCGCCCGCAGGTCATTCGGGTCACGCACCAAGGTTGGCGCGGCACCGTCGGCAAAGACAAACTCAACGTCGCCTTCAATCTGCTCGGTCACGTCATTCAGGTAACGCGCTTGAAAGCCTATTTCGAGCGGGCCGGCATCATACTTAATCCGGTCTGCGTCCAATTCCTCACTAGCCGTTCCCTGCTCAGGGCTGGCTGCTGAAATTACCAATAAATCCTTAGCCAATGAGAGTTTCACCGGCCGATGCCGCTCGGATGAGATGGCCGAAACACGCGATACCGCAGCCGAAAAATCCTTCTGATTGACGCGAAGAATTTTATCATTGCCGCGGGGGATTACCCGGTCATAATCGGGGAAAGTCCCATCGATAAGTTTGCTGGTCAGCCGCATTGTCCCGATCGTGAACTGAATGCGCGTCTCTGACAGCGCAATCTCAATCTCACCACTCACTTCGTCTAGCAGTTTGCGCAGTTCATTGACGGTCTTACGCGGAATAATCACCCCCGGCATGCCCGCCGCGCCTTCCGGTAGTGGCTCTTCAACCCTGGCGAGACGATGCCCGTCAGTCGCCACGGCTCGCAAAACTGGCTCACCGTCAGCTTCCGCGGCATGCAGAAAAATGCCGTTGAGATAATAGCGGGTTTCCTCGGTTGAGATCGCAAACTTCGTACGATCAATCAAACCGCGTAAATTGAGAGCTGAAAGGCTGAACGTGTGGGAGAGCTTACCGGCATCGAGTTTCGGGAACTCATCCACGCTGAGAGCCACCAGGCTGGTAGCGTAACGGCCGGCCCGCAACGCAAGCTGAGCATCCCCACCCGGATGGTCGAGTTCAATTTCGGCATTTTCTGGCTGACGGCGGACAATTTCGTACAAAGTCGCGGCTGGGACCGTGATGGCACCGTTGCGGGTGGCCTGGGCTGGAACTTCCTCAACGAGGGCAATCTCAAGGTCAGTCGCTGCAATCGTCAGCTTGCCCTCGCGTACCGCTAAAAGTACGTTGGCCAAAATCGGGATCGTGTTACGCTTCTCGACAACGTTCTGCACGTGGGCCAGAGACTTCATCAGGGTGGCGCGATCAGCCTTGAACTTCATAATATTGTTCCCAACGCCAGCTTTAATGCCGCCGATTCGGACTACACTAGCAATAGGCCGGGATTCGGGAAAGACCGTAGCGCAGGGCTAGATTTAAGGGCATCATGGCGCTCATGGAACCACCTGCCGCGCCGAACACCGTGCCCTGGCCCCCGATTATTTATGGCTCCGCCGCTCTGGCGGCTTGGTTGCTTAACCTGCTCCTGGCGACCGGAGGGATTATACCGCCTGTGCTGCACCCGGTCGGTGCTACCCTCATGCTGGCCGGGCTCGCACTCGACCTCGCTGCAATGGTTTCAATGTATCTGCGTCGCGCCAATATCCTACCGCACCGCGCCGCCACCGCCCTGGTGACATCCTTTCCTTTCTCAATATCCCGCAACCCGATCTACCTGGGCAACACTATTTTGCTGGCTGGGGCCGCCCTGGCCTTCGGCAATTTATGGTTTGCGGTGCTAGATGCTGTCGCTGTCCAAGCCGTTACGACCCTGGCCATTAAGCGCGAAGAGGCCCATCTGGCCGCCTTGTTTGGCCTCGAATGGCAACATTACACCAAACGCGTACCGCGCTGGTTAAAGCTTTGCTTTTCTAGAGTAGATAACGGAAAGCCTAAAGTAAATTGGAGACCAAACTAGCGCAGACGCATAGTCCGCTGATCGAACAATTGAGCATCCACCGGCCCTGCGCGGCGTTTAAGAAGCGCTTTTGGGGGGTTTAAGTGCGAGTTGGGTTGCTGCCAGCCGCCTTGCCTATTATGCACACGCTCATCAGGTTGGAATAAGCAAGATATGGCAAGCATAGCAGATAATTCTGGCAACGAGGCCGCGTTGGCCCGCCAGGCGGCAATTTTGGCCCAGCCGGCGACGCCCGAGCGCGATATGGCTAATGCCATTCGGGTTCTAACGATCGACGCCGTGGAAGCCGCCAAGTCCGGCCACCCGGGTATGCCGATGGGCATGGCCGATGCCGCAACCGCGCTTTGGACCAAGGCAATGAAGTTTGACGCTGCCGACCCAAAATGGCCGGACCGCGACCGTTTCGTGCTGTCCGCCGGCCATGGCTCGATGCTGCTGTATGCTTTGCTGCACCTGACCGGTCATGAGGGGATGACCATCGATGACCTGAAGAATTTCCGGCAGTTGCATTCCGTCACTGCCGGGCACCCGGAATATCACGAGCATCCCGCGATCGAAATGACCACTGGCCCGCTGGGCCAGGGACTAGCCACCGCCGTCGGCATGGCGATTGCCGAACGGTTGCTGGCCGCCAAGTTTGGAAAAAGCCTCGTGGACCACCGTACCTTCGTGATTGCAGGCGACGGCTGTCTCATGGAGGGGATTAGCCATGAAGCCGGTGCCCTGGCCGGGCATCTAAAACTTAACAAACTTACGGTTCTTTGGGACGATAACAGCATCTCGATTGATGGTGGCACCGATATCTCGACCTCTGAGGACCCGCTGAAGCGCTTCGCCGCTTATGGCTGGGCCACCCGCCGGGTGGACGGGCATGATTTTGCTGCTGTGCAAGCGGCACTGAATTTTGCGGCCAAATCCTCTAGACCCACCATCATCGCATGCAAAACCATCATCGGGTTTGGTGCCCCCACTAAAGCCGGCACGGCGGGAAGCCATGGCGCAGCATTGGGCGGGGCGGAAGCTGAGCAGGCCAAGGCCGCTCTGGGATGGCCGTATTTACCATTCACCGTGCCTGAAACCGTTGCGGCCCCCTGGAAAGCTGCAGGCAGCCGAGGCGCCAGCACGCGCCGCGCTTGGCTGAAGCGCCTCGCGAAGCACCCGCAGCGCGCTGAGTTTGAGCGCGTCATGGCCGCCAAACTGCCCGAAGGCTATGCCGACGCCATGCGTGACTACAAAGCCAGCCTGGCTGAGCAAAAGCCTAAGCTGGCGACCCGGCAGGCCAGCCAGAAAGCATTGGAAATGCTGGTGCCTGCAATGCCGGAGCTGGTCGGTGGCTCGGCTGACCTCACTGGCTCAAACCTGACTTTGGTAAAAGGCATGACAGGGGCGACCGCCGATAATTTCGCCGCCCGCTACCTGTATTACGGTGTGCGCGAGTTTGGCATGGCTGCCGCCATGAATGGCATCGCGCTCCATGGCGGCCTTATCCCTTACGGCGGCACCTTTTTCGTCTTCACCGACTATATGCGTTCTGCCATCCGCCTCGCGGCCCTGATGGGGACACGCGTGATCCATGTCCTGACCCATGACTCCATCGGCCTGGGCGAGGATGGCCCCACCCACCAGCCAGTGGAGCATCTGGCCAGTCTGCGGGCTATGCCAAACGTGCTGGTGTTGCGCCCGGCTGATGCCATGGAAACCGCTGAATGCTGGGACCTTGCCATCCGCAATATGACCGGCCCCAGCTTGCTGGTGCTGTCGCGTCAGGCCGTCCCGGCGTTACGAATGGATTCCAACGGCAATAAATGCGCGCGCGGTGCTTATGTACTCGCGGAAGCCGAAGGCAAACGCGCTGCCACGTTGATCGCTACCGGCACTGAAGTCGCCCTCGCCATGGCGGCCCGGGCTACTCTAGCCAAGGAAGGCATTCAGGTTGCTGTCGTTTCCGCCCCGAGCTTTGAGCTTTTTGAGGCTCAGGACACCACCTATCAGGCGCAAGTACTGGGTAACGCCCCACGCATCGGCATCGAGGCTGCCGTGAGCTTCGGGTGGGACCGCTGGCTGGGGCCAAAAGGCAGCTTCATCGGCATGAAGGGCTTTGGAGCCAGTGCGCCGGCTGAGAAACTTTATGAATATTTTGGCATCACCGAATCGGCGATTATCGCCGCAGTTAAGAAGGCAGGAGTTTAAAAATGGCTGTAAAAATTGCGATCAATGGGTTTGGCCGGATTGGTCGCTTGGTTCTGCGTGCGATGATCGAAAGTGGCCGCACCGACATCACCCCGGTGCTGATCAACGACCTCGGCAGCGTTGAGGATAACGCCCACATGTTCCGCTATGACTCGGTGCATGGACGCTTCCCCGGCACAGTTGAAGTGGTGGGCGACACGCTGGTGATCACCCATAATGGCCGCACTTACGCGCCGATCAAAGTTTCCGCGGAACGCGACCCTGCCAAGGTGCCGCTCACCGGCGTTGACGTGGCGATGGAATGCACCGGGCTGTTCACCAAGCGCGATGATGCCGCCAAACTGATCGCCGCGGGTGCTCGCAAGGTGCTGATCTCCGCCCCGGCCGATGGGGTTGATGCCACCATTGTGTATGGCGTGAATCACAAAACCATCACCAAAGACATGACCATCATCTCGAACGCCTCCTGCACCACCAACTGCTTGGCGCCAATGGTGAAGGTGCTGCACGAAAAATTCGGCATCGAGCGCGGCTATATGGTGACCATCCACTCCTACACCGGCGACCAAAAAACCGTGGACACGCTACACAAGGATCTGCACCGCGCCCGCGCTGCTGCGGTTTCCATGATCCCGACCAGCACCGGTGCCGCCAAGGCCGTTGGCCTGGTTTTCCCTGAATTGCTTGGAAAATTGGACGGCACCTCGATCCGCGTTCCGACGCCGAACGTTTCACTGGTATCGTTCGACGTAAATTTGAAAACGCAGGCGACCAAGGAAGAAATCAACGCTGCCTTCATGGCCGCGAGCAAAGGCGACCTGAAGGGTATTTTGGATTACTCCACCGCCAAGCTGGTCAGCATGGACTTCAACCACGTACCATTTTCATGTAGCTTCGATGCCCCGCAGACCACCGTGGTTGATGGCGCGATGGCGCGGGTGATGGGCTGGTACGACAATGAATGGGGCTTCTCCAACCGTATGTCCGACACCGCCGCTCTGTTCGGGTCACTTTGATATGACCGCTCGTACTCTGGACGATGTCGCCGTCAAAGGTCTGCGCGTCCTGGTGCGCGCGGATTTAAACGTTCCTATGCAGGGCGGTAAAATCTCCGACCTGACACGTCTGGAGCGGCTCGCCCCGACGATCGACGAATTATCCGCTGCCGGGGCGAAGGTGATTGTTTGCAGTCACTTTGACCGCCCGAAGGGCAAGCCTGTGCCCGCAATGTCACTGCGGCCGATTGCCACTGCACTCGGCACCGTGCTTGGACATGAAGTCGCGTTTGCCGAAGATTGCATCGGGCCGGTTGCCGAAGCCGCTGTGGCGAAGCTGGCTGACGGCGATGTGCTGGTGCTGGAAAACACTCGCTTTCACGCCGGTGAGGAAACCAACGATGCAGCGCTGTCACAGAGCCTGGCTGACCTCGCCGATATTTATGTAAATGATGCATTCTCCGCTGCCCACCGGGCCCATGCGAGCACCGAAGGGGTGGGGCGTTTACTGCCCGCCTATGCGGGCCGCTTGATGCAGGCTGAACTGGCCGCCCTCTCGGCAGCTTTGGGCGATCCGCAGCGGCCCGTGGCGGCGATTGTGGCTGGCTCGAAGGTCTCCACCAAGCTTGATCTGCTCACCAACCTGGTTGCTAAGGTGGATATTCTGGTCATTGGCGGCGCCATGGCCAATACCTTCCTGGCCGCGCAAGGCCATGATGTTGGCAAATCCCTGCAGGAAAAAGACCTGCACGCCACCGCGCTCAGCATCCTGGCCACCGCCAAGGAAAAGGGCTGCGAAATCATCCTTCCCGTCGATTTAGTGGTAAGCGAAACCTTCTCCGCCAACCCGCCCACTCAGGTTGTTGGCATTGACGCCGTGCCTGCCAACATGATGGCTCTCGATGTCGGCCCGGCGACAGTGGCGGGCATCATCGCCCGATTGCCGCATATTAAAACCTTGCTGTGGAACGGCCCGCTTGGCGCCTTCGAGACCCCACCCTTCCAGGCTGGCACCAACGCGCTGGCTGATGCGGTTGCCAAGGCCACGGTGGATGGTACGTTAATCTCAGTCGGCGGCGGCGGCGACACGGTTTCGGCATTGCGTCTAGCCGGTGCCGCCGACTCGATGACATATTTATCAAGCGCAGGCGGAGCATTCCTCGAATGGATGGAGGGCAAAATTCTGCCGGGTGTGGAAGTTTTGAGCGCGGGTCTCTCGAACCTGGGTTAAAGCTTGGCTCCAAACCCGGGCTAACCCCTGGGTTTGCCATTGCCGCCACCATTCTGGCGGTCACATTATGGGGGTTCTCCCCGATCGGCACGCGTTACATGGTGGGCTCTGGTTTTGCCGGCGTGCCCGCCATGGCCTTTACCGGGCTGCGCTATACGCTGGCAGCGCTGGTTTTTTCACCTTTACTTTGGCAGGCCCGGCACTGGAACCGGC
>NCFD01000045.1 GCA_002281005.1 Acidocella sp. 35-58-6
ACGCCCGCCAGGGTCATTCCCGTCGGCACATAAGCGCCCTGCTGGCTCAGCAAGGTTTTGCCCGTTGCGGTCAGGTTAGCGGGGGCGGGAAGATCATGCGCGAGCAGTCCTGCCTGGTCCAATGACACCGCAGCGGTCGCGCCATCGAACCATGCGAGGTCCCATGCCGGATGAGTCCCCTGCGAGGCGATGCGTGCCATGAGGCTGCCGGTTGAGAGGCGAACCACCGCTATTTTGATGCCGGTTTCCTTGGTGAAGGCATCGGCGACGGCAGGACCGTAATCGAGTCCTGAATATAAAACGAGCCCGGTATCAGGTCTGGGCCACATTAAAACCACGCCGATAATTACTATAATCGTCGCCACAATACCCGCGAACAGCTTCCGCATGATTCCCACCTGACCTCGTTCTTGGGCGGCATAGGCAGAGAACGCTGGCCGTGCAATCAACCAATCATCAACGTTTTACAAACTTCATTGAAGATTCCTCGAAAATTCATAAAACTGTCAAACTTCAATAAATGTGGTGACAAACCTCTAAGGCAGCTAGTCATGCAACCGCGATACGGCGTTACCTGATCAAAGGTTACCCGCCCAGCGAATGGTCCGCAGGCTTGCGTGGTACCCGAGAAAAAACCGTTTTCGGCAGCATCTGCCCAAAGCGTGCAAACAGCCCGAACCAGCCGGGGAACGTGATATGCGTTTTCCCGGCCTCCAGCCCCGCCAGAATGATCCGGGCGGCATCATCAGCATCCATCAATCCCGGCATCTTATAGGGGTTGCGGGCGGTCATGGGGGTGCGGATGAAGCCGGGGCGTACCAGGGTCAGCCCCACGCCGTCCTTAGCAGCATTCGGTGCCGTTGCTGTCACCCAAAAATCCAGAGCGGCTTTGGATGCCGAATAGGCCGGTGAGGTCGGCAGCGCGATCAACCCCGCGATCGAGCCGATAATCACCGCCCGGCCGCGCCAGCCGTTCGCGGCAATCGGCTGGTCCGCCATCAATGCCATCGCCGGCAGCACGGTGTTGAACGCGCCCATGACATTGGTATTGAAAATTGCGTTGACCTGAACTGCCGATTCCAAATTGCCATGGCCCGGACCGCCGGAAATGCCGGCATTGGCAATAATCAGGTCCAATGGACCGCAACCCTTCACCCAGGCCTCGGTGGCGGTGGCATCCGTCACGTCGAGCATGGTTTCGGCGACGCTAGCGCCCAGCGCCCGTGCGGTGGTGGCCACTTCGCCCAACCGCGTGGCATCGCGTCCAGCCAGATGCAGGCTGATCCCGGGTTTGGCGTAATCGAGCGCCAAAGCGCGGCCCAGGCCGCTGGAGGCGCCGGTGATGGCAATGTTTTGGTAAGGCATATGGGCAGACTAGCAGCCCGCTGCTAAGACGCCAGCCCATGACCCATAACCATAGTTTAGCCTCCATGACCGGCTTCTCCCGCGCCCAAGGGGCGCTTGGTGATATCACCTGGGTCTGGGAACTGCGCAGCGTCAACGGCCGTGGGCTGGATATCAAACTGCGCCTGCCCGCCGGGCTGGACGCGCTGGATCTGCCGCTGCGCGATGTCGCCGCCAAATCGCTCAAACGCGGCAATGTCTCCGGCACTCTCACCATCAAGCGCGACAGCATCGGTGGCCTGACGGCTGACCTCGAAGCGCTGGAGCGGGTGAAGGACCTGGCCATCGAGCTGGCCGATAATATCCCCGGCGCCCTGCCGCCACGCGCCGAACTGCTGCTGGCCCTGCCGGGGGTGATGCGCTCGATCAATGCCCAGGATGATAGCGAGGAATTAAAGGCCGAATTGCAAGCCGCCGTGCAAGCCGGCTTTGCCGAGGCGCTGGCAGGGCTGGTGGCGGCACGGGCAGGCGAGGGGGCGAGGCTGGCCGAAATTGCCGGCGCCTTGCTCGATGAAATCACCACACTGCACGCCGCCGCCGCCCTTGAGGCCGCCACCCAGCCCGCCTTGCATTTAGCCCGGCTGCACGCCCAGTTGGCGGAAATTCTTGGCAGCACCCCGGCTTTGCCGGAAGAGCGCATCGCCCAGGAAGTGGCGTTGTTGGCCACAAAGTCTGACGTGCGCGAGGAGCTCGACCGTCTCTCATCACATATTTCGGCAGCGCGGGCCTTGCTGGCGGAAGCTGCCAACGTGGGCCGCAAGCTGGATTTTCTGATGCAGGAATTCAACCGTGAGGTGAACACTTTGTGCAGCAAATCCGCCTCGCTGCCGCTCACCGCCATCGGGCTGAAATTAAAGGCTGCGGTTGAGCAATTGCGCGAGCAGGTCGCCAACATTGAATAACCGGCGCGGCCTGTGCCTAGTGCTGGCAGCACCTTCGGGTGCCGGCAAAACCACATTATCACGCGCCTTGCTGGCATCTGACCCCGGACTCTCGCTCTCCGTTAGCGTCACCACGCGCGGTCCGCGCACCGGTGAGGTTGATGGCCAGCATTATCATTTCATCAGCCAGGACCGTTTTGAGCAGATGGTGGAACGGGGTGAATTGCTGGAGCATGCCACCGTGTTTGGCCGCTCCTACGGCACGCCGCGCGCCCCGGTGGAAGCAGCGCTGGCAGCGGGCAAGGATATATTATTCGACATTGACTGGCAGGGCTTCCGCCAATTGCGCGCGGCATTACCGGGTGACGTGGTGGGGGTATTCATCTTGCCGCCCTCACTGCCTGACCTTACCGCCCGCCTTACCGCCCGGGGCGATTCCCCCGAAGCGGTTAACAGCCGCATGGCTTACGCCGAAGCCGAAATGGCGCACGCGGGCGAGTTCGACTTCCAGGTGGTGAACGCCGATTTTGAGGTGGCGCTGGAAGATATCCGCAGCATTTTAAGCCACAGCCGGGGGGCCAGGTTGCACCAGGTATAAGGCGGCCAGCCGGCGCTGATTGCACGCTTGCCAATGATAAAGGCACTTGGAGCGTCATTACGCCAGGCACCGTCAAGGTTCATCAGAGTTCAGAAAGCCTGAATGTTACCTGCGCCGCCACCGGTTATGCCACCAACACTGTTTCAGAATCGGCGGTTCTGAAGAACGTTGTGATGGGGAATATTCTGGTCGGCGGTCCGATTGGCACGGCGATCGATTTGAATGATGGCGCGGCTTACGGCTACCCTCAAACTGTTTCGGTGCCGCTGCAATTAGCGGCGGCTAGCGCCGGTACGCCAAGCGCCTCACCCAACGCCACGGTACCCGTTGGTCCCCCGGTGGCGGCGGCCAATATGCCCCCGGCTTCAACCACACCGCTGAATTAACCGGTGGCCGCCCCTGATTGCGGGCGTTGGGGCGATATCATTGCATCGCCAGATCGTCGCTCACCGCATCCAGCCCAGCCTGGGCGCATTGTTCATCGAGCGCCCCGCTCGGAGTGCCGCTGACCCCGATGGCACCATAAATATAGCCGCCCACATTAATAGGCACCGAGCCACCGGCGAACAGCAGGCCGGCATCGGCGGTGCCCAGCGCGGTACGGCCCGGGAAATTCTCTAAATCCGTACCCTTGGATTGAAACATCGCACTGGTGAAGGCTTTCTCGGCACTGATCTTCAGCGCCACCGGGGCCGCCAGCGTGTCACGCTCCGAGACTTGCGCTGCGCCGTCGCGGTCCACCACGGTCACCGCCACCGAATAACCCGCCTTGCGGCAATTTTCGATGGCGGCCGCTGCCATTTTCTGGGCCGTCTCCAGCGTCAACTGCGCGACTTTCACTGTGAGTTGCGGCTGCGGGTCCGCCGCATGTGCAGCGCTGATGGTACCGCTCAGAATCATCAAAGCCGTTATGATGCCGGTTCGCATGGGCACATCCTCACCTGTTTTGGCGCTTTGTTATCATGCGCCACAATGAATCTACAGCCCCAACGCCCGCAACCCCGGATAATCCGCCGGCCGGGGACCAGGCGCATCCCACAGAAATTTGCGCTCCGACTCCTGGATTTTCACATCATTAATGCTGGCCTGCCGCCACGACATATAGCCGTGCTCATCGAACTCCCAGTTCTCATTGCCATAGGCCCGCCACCATTGGCCGTTGGCATCGTGGAACTCATACTGGAACCGCACCGCAATTCTGTTCTCAGCAAAAGCCCATAGCTCTTTGATTAAACGATATTCACGCTCCTTGGCGTACTTGCGTGTCATGAATTCCACAATTGCCGGACGGCCAGTGAAAAACTCATCACGGTTTCGCCAGACGCTGTTTTCGGTATAGGCCAGCGAGACCCTCACCGGGTCACGGCTGTTCCAGGCATCCTCGGCGGCGCGAACCTTCATCGCGGCGGTTTCGGCACTAAAAGGTGGTAACGGGGGGCGCGGGGTCATTTAGCTCTCCTGTTCAGCAGGCGTCGCGTGCAGCGTGTTGCGTAGAACCGCGTTTTCCATCCGAACCGCGATCAGGGCGGCAACGCCTTGCATCACGGCATACATAAAAAATCCCAGCTTAAAGCCATCCAACAGATGATCTGGCGAATAAGCCAGCACCGCCCCGGCCAAGGTTGCCCCGAAAGCACCCCCAAGGGCGCGCACCAGAAGCAAAATTCCGGTGGCGGTCCCCACATCGCGCTGTGCGGCATGGCTCTGAACGGTCACGATTGAAGTGGGCATTACCCCGCCGATTCCAAGGCCAAACAAGCCTGATACAGTGGCAAACCCCAGCACGTCGGCGGACAAAGGCATGGCCGACATCAACAAAAACATCACCGCGGCGCTGGCGAGTGATACCGCCATGATGTTTTTGGTTTTACCGGTACGTTTAGCCATCTGGCCGCCGGTAAACGCACCTACGGTGGTGCAGAATAAAAACGGCATGATCTCCAGGCCGGAGGCCGCGGCGCTGGCGTGCAACTGGACCTGAAAAAGCAAAGGCAGCAGAAATATCGCGCCGAACATGGCGGCTGAATTGAGAAACGAGATCAGGTTGGTTTGCACAAACCCGGCCTTACCCAGCAAGGCTCCTGGGAACAGCGGCTCAACCGCCTGCCGTTGCTGCATGGCCAAAACGCTAAACAGCACCAGGCTGAGCCCGAAAGCGCTAAAAATCGGCGCCGAAGTCCAGGGATAATCCACCCCGCCCAGGCTGAGTGCCGCCAGCAGGGCGGTAACGCTGACCAGCAACAGTCCGGCACCGGTGTAATCAATTTGGGTCCGCCGCCCGGTGGGGGCGAGTCCGCTTAGCCCCCGCACGCACAGTACCAGCGCCACCAGGCCCAACGGCACATTGGCCCAGAAAATCCAGCGCCAGGACAGATGCTGCACCACGAAACCTCCGGCAATCGGCCCGGCCACCGAGGAAACCGCCCACACGCCGGCCAGCCAACCCTGATATTTGCCGCGTTCGCGGGGTGGAATCACATCTGCGATGGCGGATTGGCTGACTGACAACAGCGCCCCGCCGCCGATTCCCTGAAAGGCGCGGGCCAGGATCAGCATCGGCACCGAGTCCGCCAGCGCACAGAATACGCAGGCCAACAGAAACAGAATAATCGCCGGTACTAGCACCTGGCGCCGCCCCAACTGGTCCGAGAGCTTGCCATAAATCGGCGTGGTGGCGGTGGTGGTAAGCAAATAGGCCGAGACCACCCAGGACAGATGCGCCCCGCCATGCAGGCTGGTGGCCATTTGCGGCAGGGCGGGCAAAACCACGGTTTGGTCCAATGCGGCCAGCAATATGCAGGTTAATATCCCCCCCAGCACCCGCATTTTTTCGGCATGGCTATAGACGCGGCCGGCGAGGGATGCCGTATTGGGTATATCTGCCGGGCTTGCATCCATATTGCTGCGCACCAATCCAACCTGTTACCAATACTGACCTGTTTTGCCGTAAGCCCCGCGCCGTACAACCATATATTCTTGAAACCCCGCTATGCAGGGGCGTTTGAAAGTTTTTTCCATGCCGTTACCCAGTTCCTCGCCACGCAAACTCCTGCATCTGCGGGATATCAAACTCCGGGGTTATGAGCGTGAAGATGGCTTGGTCGATATTGAAGCCCACATGACCGACACCAAAACCTACAGCTGGGGCAACCAGGACCGTGGCGGCATTCATGCCGGCGAGCCGCTGCATGACATGTGGCTGCGAGTGACCCTTCAGCATGACATGACGATCACCGCGGTTGACGCTGCCATGGACGCCACGCCCCACACGATCTGTCCGGGCGTTCTGCCAAATTTCCAGCGTTTGGTGGGCCTTAATATCAGCAAAGGTTTTTTGAAATCGGCCATGCAGGTGCTGGGCGGGGTGGAGGGCTGCACCCATTTGCGCGAGCTTTTGCAGCAGTTGGGTACTGTGGCATTCCAGACCATGTTCAGCATCCGGGGCCATAAAAAACCTGTTACTGAGCCAGCTAAATCAGGCATTGCGCCATTTTTGCTGAACACTTGTTACAGTTATAACGAGCACGGCCCCCTGGCCGCGCCACGCGAAACGACCGCGCCACGCGAAACGGCCGCGCAATAATCTGCTAAGTTAGTCCGGTCTTTGCCGGGCTGACCAAATTTCCTGGGTCATATAGGCCGCTAGCTGCGTTGCGCTCTGTGGAACGCTATGTACTGCCCCGCAGAAGGCCCGTAAGGGCAAGGAATGCTTAGTAAAAACACGAAAGCGACAGAATTGGTCGAGATATCTACCACGGGCGAAACAGGCGTCTCCGCGCGCTATGCTGCGGCTTTGTATGCGTTGGCTTTCGAGCAAAACGTATTGGACAAGGTTGTTGACGAAATGGCGGCCTTGGGGCGCTTGATCACCGAGAGCCCCGAATTATCGCGGCTGGTGCGTACCCCGTTCACCGACACCCAAACCCGCATTGTTTTAAATAAGGCGTTGGCGGCACAGGGTTTTTCGGCCTTGGTATTGAATTTCGTCAATGTCGCTGTCACCAATCGCCGGCTGCACGACTTGCCGGCGCTAGTCGCTGGGTTTGCCGCCTATGTGGCCAATAAGCGCGGCGAGGTGGTTGCCAATGTCGCCACCGCGACTCCGCTGAGTGACCTGCAACGTACCCAACTGCGTGCCCGCTTGACCGAAGCCGGTTACGGCAGCGTGCGGTTGTTTGAACATACCGACCCGGAGTTGCTGGGCGGGATGACACTGAAAATCGGCACCAAGCTCTATGATACGAGCCTGAAATCACGCCTTAATCGTTTAAATCATTCTCTAAAGGGAGCCATCTGATATGGAGATCCGCCCAGCCGAAATCTCCGAAATTCTGAAGAGCCAGATCGCGAATTTCGACACTGAAGCTAATGTTGCCGAGACCGGCCAGGTTTTAAGCGTCGGCGACGGCATTGCCCGGATTTTCGGCCTTACCAACGTCATGGCTGGTGAACTCATCGAGTTTCCCTCTGCTGGCATTAAAGGCATGGCGCTGAACCTTGAGCTCGATAATGTCGGCGCGGTTATTTTCGGCGATGACCGTCAGATCCGTGAAGGTGACATGGTCACCCGGACCGGCGAGATTGTGGACGTGCCGGTGGGTAAGGGTTTACTTGGCCGCGTGGTGGATGCTCTTGGCAACCCGATCGACGGTAAAGGCCCGATCCAGTTCACCGAGCGTAAATTGGTTGAAACCAAGGCTCCTGGCATCATTCCGCGTAAGTCGGTGCATGAGCCGATGCAGACCGGTGTGAAATCCATCGACGTGCTGATCCCAATTGGCCGCGGCCAGCGCGAATTGATCATCGGTGACCGTCAGACCGGCAAATCTGCCATCGTGATGGACACCATTATCAACCAGAAGGAAGCCAACGCCGGGACCGACGAGAGCAAGAAGCTCTATTGCATCTATGTCGCCATCGGCCAGAAGCGCTCCACTGTGGCGCAGCTGGTACGCACCCTCGAAGAACAGGGCGTGATGGAATATTGCAC